>DAOVBT010000219.1 GCA_030670375.1 Candidatus Aminicenantota bacterium
ATTGAAGTTCGTTTGTTAGATCTTCCTTGATCTTGCCATACATATTTACCTCCTTTAAGGCATATGACTATATCAAAAATGAGAAGTCAGGTCTACCATTTAATAGGGGACGCTCTTCTAGGTGCCACCCTATCCGGTTAATATGCTATAATCTCGGGCATGACGAAGGAAGGATTTTATTTCGTGGAGACCTTTACAGATAATTTAACCAGAAATATCAAAGTAGAAAGGGTCCTTTTCGAGGGGAAAACAAAGTACCAATATGTCCAGATTTTTGACAACAAAATACTGGGTAAGGTTCTTTTTTTAGATAAGAAGATTCAATCAGCTGCGATCGATGAGTGTATCTTTCATGAATCTCTAGTGCATCCCGCTCTTTTGACTCACCAGAATCCTCGGCATGTCCTGATCATCGGCGGTGGAGAAGGGGCAACTCTCCGTGAAGTCCTCCGCCACGATTGTGTCCGAAAGGCCACTATGGTGGACATCGACAAACAGCTTGTACGATTGTGCCAGGAGCATCTTCCCGAGTGGTCTTCAGGAGCTTTTTTGGATCCAAGGACAAAGGTTGTATTCGGCGATGCATTAAATTATGTCGAAAAATGCCAGAAAAAATATGATGTCATCATTTCTGACCTTACAGAACCTTTAAAAGGGGGGCCTTCCATATATCTTTTTACCGAGGAGTTTTATAAAAAAATATCCCAAATCCTGGCGGAAGATGGGATGTTCATTCTCCAAGCGGGGGCCACAGATCTCACTTATAATCAGTTTTACACCTCTTGTTTTCGCACGTTGAAACATGTTTTTCCGGTTGTTCGGCCCTATTGGACATTCATGTTTTCCTTCTGCTCTCCTTGGGGCTTTATCATGGCCTCCCGAAAACAAGATCCTTTAAAAATGGACGAAAAGACGATAAAGACGCGAATGAGAATCCGAAACATAAAAAAGTTGCGTTATTATCATCCAGGAATCCATCGCGGACTCTTTGCTTTGCCTCTGTATTTGGAGCGTGCCCTGAAAAAAGGGAGTATTCTAACCGATAAAAAGCCTTTCATCTGGGAATTATGAGCAAACAGGAAAAACGAGAATTCCATTCCCGGTCGAGCGGAGTTTTTTTCGAAATAAAACGTACCCTTTTCAAGAAAAAGTCCCGGTATCAAGAGATCGAAGTTTTCGATAATCCCTATTTCGGCCGTATGCTTTTTTTGGATGGCCTGGTCCAAACCACAGAAAAAGACGAATTTTTTTATCATGAGATGCTCATCCATCCCGCCATGGTCACTCACCCCGACCCTAAGCAGATTCTAATCATCGGAGGCGGGGATGGAGGAGCCCTCAAGGAGACGCTTCGTTATCCGATCGAACGGGTCAAGATGGTGGAGATAGATCCCGATGTCATCGCAGTCGCCAAAAAATATTTTCCCTGGCTTCTTCACAGTCTCGAGGATGAGAGAGCAGATATCTTGATTGCTGATGGAAAAGAATTTCTCGAGGATTCACAGGATAAATATGATGTTGTTTTTATAGATTCCTCGGAACCGGTGGGTCCTTCTGTGACCCTTCATGAGAGGAGTTTTTTCGAACTCGTCAAGGACAGGCTCAATCCTTCAGGGATTGCCTGTGCCCAGATGGGAGCTCCTTTTTTCCAGATGGAATCCCTAAAACGTGCGAAAGATGATCTAAAAGATGTTTTTGAAATCATCCGTTTTTTCCTGGCACCCGTGCCCACATATCCCGGGGGAAATTGGTGCTTTGTGTATCTTTCCGATCAGGTCGATCCCTTCGCGATCAAAAGAGAACCGCCCCCAGATCTCCAATATTTCAATCTAGAGATACACAAGGCTGCTTTTGCCCTCCCCAACTATCTCCTCGAAATCTTAAAATAATTCAGGAGCCTGGATTATTCACGGGCCAAGATTGCTGCAGCGGCGAGGAAGTGATTCATTCAGCTGTAGTGAACTACCGCGAATGGGTTGCAACGAAGTCGATGTTGTGAGATTGGCTCGCCCGCAGGGGAAAAAATGCCGATGTTGAATTTGAAAATATATGAAATTTTCTTTAGAAAAAGAAAAATGGTATCGGCATTTTTTATAAATAATTCAGGCTAGTAGTCGAGGGTGCCGTTTGCGTGCCGTTCTGATAGAACCTTGAGCATATCCTCTGTCATGGCGGCCAAATCGAAGCTGGGCTGCCAACCCCATTCCTCTCGTGCAGCTGAATCATCTAAAGAATTTGGCCATGAATCCGCGATATCCTGACGAAAATCAGGCTCATATTCACAGACGAAATCTGGGATATGTTTTTGGATTTCGACTGCCAGCTCACCGGCTGTGAAGCTCATACCTGTAACATTGAAGTCCGAGTGGTGCTTCAGTTGAGAAAAATCCACTTCCATCAGGTCTATGGCTGCCTTGATGCAATCCGGCATGTACATCATCGGGAGCATGGTCTCTTCTTTAACGAAACACGTGTATTTTTTGTTCTTGACCGCATCAAAATAAATAGCCACCGCGTAGTCTGTGGTGCCCCCACCCGGTAAGGTCTCATAACTTATGATGCCCGGATAGCGGCAGCCGCGCACATCCACATCGAAACGCTTGACGTAATAATCGCAAAGCAGCTCACCGGCGACTTTGGTCACACCGTACATGGTCTTGGGTTTTAGGATGGTTTCTTGGGGCGTATTGTCCAAAGGAGTCTCCGGGCCAAACACGGCGATCGAGCTGGGCACAAAGATCCGAGTCATGTCAAACTCGCGGGCAGCCTCCAAAATATTGTAGGTCCCGTTCATATTGACATCCCAGGCCAAATAGGGATTTTTTTCTCCCACAGCCGAAAGAATGGCCGAAAGATGATAGATGGTGTCGATGTCGTATTTTTTTACGACTTCATCTATTGTTTCCCTTTTTGCCACATTGATGAATTCAAAGGGGCCGGAATCGCGAAGCTCGGGTTTTGGCTGGGTCCGATGCCCGGTTGCCAAAACATTGTCATTCCCGTACTTTTCTCTTAAGGCCATGGTTAGCTCAGAACCGATCTGACCGACCGATCCTGTGACCATGATTTTTTTCATTTCTTTTGCCATCGTACCTCCAAAATATTTAAAAGTTTATCTTTTTCCAACGTATGATTAGTTTATCTTTCAGAGACGCTTTGTCAATCAAAAACTTAACCTGAACTTTTCATATCGACTTGTGAATAGTCCAGGGTAGTTGACTCAGAGCTTGAGAACTCTTTTGTCTTTGAAAGTTCGGGTGATCTTTACGACAATACCGGCTTCTGTTGGGTCGGGGCAGCGGATATATTCTGTGGTTATCCCTTCGGGATCGATGACTTTTTCAGAAATTCTCTTCGTTTCATTAGTTCTCCTTTTATCCTTATTAACCTGGATAATTCAGAAATTATCCAGGTTAAGAAAATCCATAAAAGTAATATATGGATAAGTGCAGAGAATTTCAATAGACAAAAGTCTCATTTAGGCATGTTGCAGGATTGTTTTTGAATCACGGAAATGGAAGTGCCTTTGGTCATCTGCGTGCGTTTGACCGGGGGAATGGGCTGTGCTATATGTTACCCAAGATGTCAGTCGAGGAAAAGTTCTCAGGATCCTCCTTCCGGAAGGTTCTGGGCGTGTTTGATGGGATTGCCATCCTGATCGGGATCACCATCGGTGCCGGCATTTATTCCACACCACAGATCATCGCAGGTTACCTGGGATCCTTCGGTCCCATCCTCCTGCTCTGGCTAGTGGCCGGAATCTTTGTGTTTACCAGCGGATTGATCTATGCCGAGCTGGGAACCCGGATGCCTTCGACAGGAGGGGAATACCTCTACATCAGTCGCTGTTTTGGACCTTTTGCTGGATTTGTATTTGGATGGGCCCAGCTTTTCATTGTCCGAACGAGTGCGGCAGCAGGATTGGCTTTGATCGTGGCTGATTATTTTGGCTATTTTGTCGCCATGAATAAATCAACCCGGATTTTTTTCGCACTTGCCGTCATTTTCATATTCGGAGTGCTGAACTATTGCGGCATTCATAGGGCCAGCATTTACCAGAAGCTTTCAACCATTTTAAAGGTGGGCGCCCTGTTATCCATCGTTGCTGTCGGCTTCCTGTTCAGTGGCGGGCATGAAAATTTGCTTTCTTCCCATGTTGCTTCCGAAGGAGGATTGGGTCCTGTGGGGAATGTTGTTGCGGCGTTGATGTTGATTATTTTCTCCCACACAGGATGGGAAAGGATCGGATATTCTGCCGGAGAGATGAAAAATCCCAAAAAGGCTATTCCGTTGAGCCTGATGATCGGTATTGTCCTCGTTGTTATACTGTATGCCTTCACAAATCTGACTTACCACAGGACCTTGGGAATGACAGGCATAAGAGAAAGCACGATCATCGCTTCGGATGTCCTTACCGTACTCATTGGTCCGATCGGAGCGGCTCTTATCGCCGTCCTTGTGATCATTTCTGCCTCCGGAAGCATAAACGGTACCATGATGACCGCACCACGGGTTTATTATGCCATGTCCAGAGACGGGCTCTTCTTCAAATGGCTGGATTTTGTACACCCCCGATACCGGACTCCTTCACGAGCGATTGTTGCGCACTGCGTGTGGGCTGGGGCTATTCTCCTCATCCGGGGAACGTTTGAAACCATTGCCGCAGGCCTTGTGTTTGCCATCCTTATTTTTTACGGCCTTTCTACCTTGGC
>DAOVBT010000148.1 GCA_030670375.1 Candidatus Aminicenantota bacterium
ATGGACAACCCATCCACCTCTTGTGTCAGGACAGAAATATTTTGGATCGTCTTAATCTGCCGGGAATCTTTTTGGTACCGGATATTGGCCATTTTTTGACGAAGGGCTTTGTTCTCCTTTTCCATATCTTTAACAGAAGCCCTCAGTTTGCTGATCTGTTCCGCCAGTTCTTTTTTCGTCGAATTCATCACTCGGAGGATTTCCTGAAGAATGTCCTCCTCTTCCTGGACATGCAAAAGAGCTCCTTCGCCCGATAAAGCCTCGATCCTGCGCATTCCCGCTGCAATACTTGTCTCTGAGACGATTTTGAACAATCCGATCTCCCCAGTGCTGTGGACATGGATTCCCCCACACAGCTCTTTGCTAAAATCTCCGACCGTCACCATCCGGACACTTTCGCCATATTTTTCCTCGAAAATGGCAACAGCACCTTCTTCTATTCCTTTTTCCATGGTTGTGATTTTGGTTTGAACCGGGATATTTTCTCTAATTTTCTCGTTCACAAGCGTTTCGGTCTGCCTTAATTCCGACGGAGTGACAGGAGTAAAATGAGTGAAGTCAAACCGCAGTCTATCCGGTGATACGAGTGATCCAGCCTGTTTCACATGATCGCCGAGTATCGCTCGTAGAGATGCATGCAGAAGATGAGTGGCTGTGTGATTCTTGCTCAGGGACTTTCTCCTGGTAAGATCGATCACGGCTTCAACCTTGTCTTTGACTCGGATCTGTCCCGAAATGACCTTGAGCTTGTGTGTTCTGATTTCCGGAATCGGGAAATAGGTTGTGTCGACAATCCCAGAGAAATGAGGGTTTTTCAGAATCCCTGAGTCTCCGACCTGGCCGCCTGCCTCTGCATAAAAGGGTGTGACATCGAGGAATACTTCTCCTTCCTCTCCTTCATCGAGCTGTTCGATCATCTGGCCGCCCTTAAAGATGGCAACAACTTTGGCCTCGGTCTTGTCCAGATCGTATCCCACGTACTCGCCCGGAAGATCTTTGATTTTTTCATAGACCTTCTTTTCTTTTTGGCGTTCCTCGCCCTTCCAAGCGCTGCGTGCCCGATGGCGCTGTTTTTCCAATTCTTCGTGGAATTCCTTCTCATCGACGGTCATGTCCTGTTCATCGGCAAGCTCTCTAGAAAGATCGACAGGAAAGCCAAATGTGTCATAAAGCTTGAACAATTTGTCCCCTGACAGGACATTCCGGGAGTGACTCCTCGCCTCCTCGATGTACTGGTTGAAAGTTCTCAGACCAGAGGTTAAAGTCATCGCAAACCGTCTTTCTTCGGAAAGACAAACTTTGGCAATGTAGTTCGCTGAGGAGAGAAGCTCTGGGTAGGCATCTTTCATGATGTCAACCACACCGCTCACAAGCTTGTACAGGAATGGCTCATCGATACCCAAAAAATTCCCCTGACGATAGGCCCTCCGAATCAACCTCCTCAAAACATATCCGCGGCCATCATTAGAGGGCATGATGTCGTCTCCGATCAAAAAGGTCACAGCCCGGATATGGTCAGCGATGATCCGGATGGACGTATCCGATTTGGCATCCGAGGGATATTCCTTATGAGCCAAATCGCAGATGGCTTCAATCAAGGGAAGGAATAAATCGGTATCGTAGTTGTTCCTTTTTCCCTGAAGAACTGTGGCGACTCTCTCCAATCCCATTCCTGTGTCGATCGAAGGAGACGGGAGGGATAAGAGTTCCCCGTTTTCCGACTGCTCATACTGCATGAAGACAAGATTCCATAATTCCAGAAATCGATCACTCCCTTTTTCTATCAGATCAAATGGTTCCCCAGCTTCCATCTTTTCATCCAGGTCATAATGAATCTCGGAACAAGGGCCGCAGGGCCCTGTTTCACCCATGGCCCAATAGTTATCCTTTTTCCCAAACCGAAAAATCCTGTTTTCGGAGATGCCGACATCTTTATTCCATATCTGGAAAGCTTCGTCATCCTCTTGGTAAACAGTGACATAAAGCTTCTCCTCGGTCATCGTAAAGCCCTCTGTCACCAATTCCCATGCGTATTCTATGGCTTCTTTTTTGAAATAGTCCCCGAATGAAAAGTTACCCAGCATCTCGAAAAAGGTGTGATGTTTATTTGTTTTTCCGACCTGCTCCAAATCATTGTGTTTCCCGCTTACCCGCATACATTTTTGGACAGATGCCGCCCTCGAGAAGCTTCGTTTTTCCAGACCCAAAAACGTATTTTTGAATTGATTCATGCCCGCGTTGGTGAATAAAAGTGTGGGATCGTCCTTGGGCATAAGGGAGGCGCTTCTAATGACTCGATGATTTTTGGTAGCGAAAAAATCGAGAAAAGTCTCTCTGATTTCCTGGGCGCGCATTTATGACTTTTTTTTGTCCTCTTTTTCTTCTTTGCTTTCCTTTTCGGCAGTTTCCAGCTCTTCTTCCTCTTCTTTGATTTCTTCAGCTGGTCGTTCAATCGTGCTCATTTCACTTTCCATGTCCTCGAGAGCCACATCGAGAGTCGACCGGATTCCCATGACTCGCAATTTGAAATTGTCCGGGCTAGAAGAATACCTCAATCCCTGTTCATAAGAAATATAACCGTCTTTGTACAGTTGATAGATCGATTGGTCAAAGGTCTGCGTGCCATACTGGGATACGCCTGCTGCGATAGCATCGCGGATAAGCAGGGTTTTTTCCCGGTCATTGATACATTCTTGAATATAGGGCGTGTTGATCATGACTTCACATGCAGGAACCCGTCCCTGTCCATCTTTTCTTGGAATGAGCCTCATCGAAATGCAAGCTTTGATAATACTTGCCAACTGAAGTCTGATCTGTCTCTGATGGTGGGGAGCGAAGACCGATACGATACGGTTGATCGTTTCAGGAGCATCCAGCGTATGGAGAGTGCTCATGACCAAATGCCCTGTTTCAGAAGCCAATAGGGCTGTTTCGATCGTCTCTCTATCCCGCATTTCTCCAACCAGGATAATGTCTGGATCTTCACGGAGAGATGCGCGCAACCCTCGAGAAAAACTTGCCACATCTAGGCCCACTTCTCTCTGGCTGATCGTGCTTTTTTTGTCTCTGTGGAGGTACTCGATCGGATCTTCAATGGTAATGATGTTTTCCTTCCTGTGCATATTGATGTGGTCGATCATGGCTGCTAGAGTCGTTGTTTTTCCCGAACCAGTGGTTCCTGTTACCATGACCAATCCTCGAGGTTCCAATGCAATTTTTTCTATCGTTTCAGGTAGAAGGAGATCTCGGATCGCTTTCACCTCTAAAGGAATGATCCTCATGACCAGGGCCAAACTTCCCCTCTGGTGGTACACACTTCCTCGGAAACGGCCAAAACCAGGGAGGCTGTAGGCCAAATCGATGTCCAAGTCTTTAGTTAGTTTTTCCTTTTGGTGTTCATTCAGCACCTGATTGGCCAGCTCAAAGGTGTTGTTCGGACTGAGCCGAGGAAACTTTGTTAGCGGATGGAGTTTGCCGTGAATACGTATGATGGGATAGTTCCCGGCTTTTATATGAAGGTCGGATGCATCACTTTCTATAGCGACTTTTAAAAATTCATCGATATCCATAATAATCTCCCTATCGTTTTCCTATTTTACATACGTGAGCCAATTGTACCTATCTTCTCTTTCTCCGTTTATATAGGCAAAAAACTCTTTTTGAAGCCGTTTTGTGATCGGGCCTCTTTCTCCAGAACCGATGGTTATCTTATCGATTGACCTGATCGGTGTGATCTCAGCAGCGGATCCGGTGAAAAAGACCTCTTCTGCGATGTACAGCATTTCTCTGGGTATCGTGTCTTCAACGACAGAAATTTCCAGGTCATTAAGAAGTTGAATGACCGTCGCTCGCGTTATTCCTGGAAGGATGGAAGAGGATAGCGGAGGAGTATGAACAGTGCCATCGTTTACGAGAAACACGTTCTCTCCGCTTCCTTCACTGACATGGCCCCGCACGTTCAGGGCTATTCCCTCCACATAACCTTCTGTCAAGGCTTCCATTTTGATCAACTGGGAATTCATGTAATTTGCTCCGGATTTTGCCAAGGCTGGGAATGTATTGGGTGCCATCCTCTGCCATGAAGAAACCCTCACATCCACTCCTTTTTCCAAAGCATCATCTCCCAAATATTGTCCCCATTCCCAGACAAGAATAGCACAATCTACCGGACACGGAAAGGGATTAACCCCTAATGTCCCATAACCGCGGTATACGATCGGTCTTATGTAACAAGAGGGAAGGTTATTCGCTTTAATAGTGTCGATCACAGCCGAATTAAACTCCTCCTGAGTATATGGAATATCCATACGGTACATTTTGCACGAATTATAAAGCCTTCTTGTGTGCGCTTGGAGTTGGAAGATCGCGCTCCCCTTGGGTGTGTCATAGGCTCTGAATCCTTCGAACAGGGATGTTCCGTAATGAATGACATGGGAGGCAACATGTATATTGGCCTCACTCCAGGGAATAAGTTGTCCGTTCATCCAGACTTTCCCGTTCTGACTAAAAGGACTCATCCATTACTCCTCGCGCGATTTCTTCGTTTCGACATGCGGGAATTCATATTATCTCAATTGGTTTCCCAAGTCAAACATCCTACCTCAGACAGATTCTCCACAGTAGGGACAGATCTTTTCCTTATGGGGCAGAGGCCTCCGGCAGTTCCAGCACAGATCGGCTTTTGCTCGCTGCCGTGCCCTAATTCTAGCTCTGATTTCATCCAGTTCGGATTTGGCAGAATCTTTCCCTTTGTAAAGGGTAAGATCTCTGATAATCCCGTTGGCTTTCTCATACCTGTCTTCCAGTTTCACAGCAAGACATTTCATGATAATTTTTTCCATTTCCTTCGGAATCTTGTTGTTTTTGAGTCGAGGCGGCGTGATTTGCCCCTTTTGTGCCTTCTCCAGAATTTTAAACGGATCAGGGTCAAAAATAGGTGGTCTGCCTATGAGCATCTCGTAGAAAATACACCCGATCGAATAGATATCCGACCGAAACGTTGCCTTTCCCATAAACTGTTCAGGAGACATGTAAGGTGGAGACCCGATCCGAGTTGAGGCATAGGGAACATTGTTCAACCAAACGGATGTTCCAAAATCTGTGATTTTTATCTTCCCCTCCTCCGAAAGGATAATGTTCGACGGTCTCAAGTCGCGGTGCACGATCTTGTTGTTATGGGCATGATTGACAGCGTCAGCAATCTGGATGATGTATTCGGCTGCCGTTTCAAAATCGAGAATTTTTTCCTTATCCAAGATTTTTTCCATGGTCAAGCCTTTGATATATTCCATCACCATAAAAAAAACCTTGTTCTCCTTTTCAGCCGCAAGCATACGAACGATGCTGGGGTGATTAAGCGCGGCCTGAAGGCGAGGCTCTTTGAGTAGTTTAAACAGCTCGGTGGACTGTTTATGCGGAACTTTGATCGCCACCAATATGTTCAGCCAGGTGTCTTTGGCGAGAAAAACAGATCCAAACCCCCCGCTTCCCAGTGAACGGACGATTTCATATTTCCCGACTTTCTGTCCTTTAAGAAACATCCTCGTTTTTCCAAAAATGTGAGACCATCGCCAAGCTGACAATAGCAGCAGTTTCAGATCTCAGCGTGAGTGAGCCGAGACTCACAGCCTCGTAATGGCTATCCATAATATCCTGTTCTTCACTCTCTGTCCAGCCTCCTTCAGGACCGACCAACAAGATGATAGAACTGGGTTTTTTTATCTTCTCTATAAGAGGGTACATCAGTATATCCCGAAGAGATTTCCCTCCCCGTTCAAAAAGGAAAAGTTTCCTGGCCTCCTCTCCTCCTTCGATAAATGTTTTCAAACTTAATGGTGGCTGAATTTCAGGCACTGTGGAGCGCCCGCATTGTTTGGAAGCCTCAACTGCAATACGTTTCCACCTTTCCAATTTTTTATC
>DAOVBT010000246.1 GCA_030670375.1 Candidatus Aminicenantota bacterium
TTGGCTAAATTTGGAACTCAAGGGATAAGGTGTCTGAAAAAGATGGCCAAACAGCACAATGACCGATTCGCTTCAGACATGGCTGTGATGGTTTTGGATAAAACTGTCTGGATGCAGGAGGCCTGATGGCAGGCATTATAGAATCCATTTTCCGAGCGACAACTACCATTATCCTCGTCTACTTCATCCTCATTAATATTCATTACTTCCTTTTCACAGTTATTTCATTATTCGGCATTTTCCGCTATTTATATATGACGAAATATCTCAGTTTTAAGGACATATTCCAACTTCCACTAGTCAAACCAATCTCTATCATAGCTCCGGCATATAACGAAGAAAAAGGCATAGTTGAGAGCATCAATTCCCTCCTATCCTTGGAATATCCTCTCTATGAGGTCATCGTGGTCAATGATGGGTCCACAGACAAAACTCTTGAAATCCTCATCAAAACATTTGAACTAAAAAAAGCCAACTGGGTCTTTAAAAAATCAATCGAAACCAAACCGATCAAATCCATCTATAGATCTGCCTTAAATCCAAAATTAATCGTGATAGATAAGGCCAACGGCAAAAAAGCAGATGCGTTAAATGCCGGCCTTAACATATCTCATTATCCATTGTTTTGTGGAATCGATGGCGACTCTATTCTCGAAAAGGATGCTCTGATGAAAATGGTCCGCCCCTTCCTTGAAGATCCAGAACGGACTGTCGCAACGGGCGGCATCATACGGCTATCCAATGGGACCGAAGTGAAGGCGGGACAGGTCACGAGTATTCGTATGCCCAGGAATTGGCTTGCTCGCTTCCAAGTTCTCGAATATCTTAGGGCGTTCTTGGGGGTAAGGCTGGGTCTAAGCATGCTTCGAAGCTTGCTGATTGTATCGGGTGCTTTTGGACTTTTTCGCAAAGATATCGCCTTACAGTGTGGGGGGTATCGAGCTAAAACAATCGGAGAAGACATGGATTTGATCGTAAGAATGAGAAAGCATCTTCATGAAAATAAGATTCCTTTTCGCATCTCCTACATTCCAGATCCGATTTGCTGGACAGAGGTCCCCGAAACTATAAAATCCCTCGCAAATCAAAGAGTCAGATGGCATAAAGGACTCATCGAAACCATCACCCACAGCTCAAAAATGCTGTTTAATCCGCGTTATGGAATCACAGGTTTATTTGCCATGCCTTTTTATCTCATATTCGAGATGATAGGTCCTTTGATTGAAATCAGCGGCTATGTGATATTCATTTGCTGTTTATTTATGGGAAAGCTCAATCATCCTTTTACTATACTTTTTTTTGTTCTGGCTGTCATTCTAGGCATATTGCTGTCTATATTATCCGTTTTGCTCGGGGAATTCTCCTCCAGAAGATATCCTCGTCTTTCTTATGTTTTTATCGTGACCTTATTCAGTTTTTTAGAAAACATCTTATACAGACAATTCATTTCTTGTATCAGAGTAAAGGCTTTTGCTGATTTTATTCTGGGGAAAGATGAATGGGGAACAGTGGAAAAAAAAGGATTCTCATTGTCGAAAGAAAAACGATGAAAGATTATTTATTGGTGATATTATCTTTCATCTTGATCTGCGTCACTCTTTCATCTCAGACAATCGAAGCCTTTGACTTATCCAATAAAGAGAAAGCCTTGGAGGCTCTTAAAACCGAGGATTATAACAAAGCCATAAGCATCTCTCTTCAGCAACTTGAATCGGCACCCGATAATTATGATTTCAACTTTATCCTATCCCGCGCTTACGCATATTCCAGACAATGGTATAAAGCGTTAGAAATTTTGGACAAAATGCTGGTTCTTCATCCAGAAAATACTGATATAATCCTTTTCCATTCACGAATTCATGCCTGGAAGGGCGAATTTGCAGAAGCAGAAACCGGATTTAAAAAAGCCTTGGCCCTAGATCCCAACAATATTGAGGCCCTGACAGGAGTGGCGGAAGTCAATTCTTGGAGCAAAAACTTAGGAAATGCCATTGCAACTTATCAAAAGATTCTGCAATTTGATCCCGATAATCCAGATATCCATTTCCGTATCGGCCGTGTTTACCTGTGGGACGGGAACTATTCCAATGCGAGGCAATACTATAAAAAGGCCTGCGAGCTGGATCCTGACAACATTGAATACAAAAGAGCTTTAAAGGGAGCTCATCCTGATTTTGTGAATAACTATGAATTGAGATATCAATACCAAAATGAGGGTTTCAGTGACAAGAGAGGCAATTACATAGACCATCACTTGGTTTTCAGTGTCAAAATTTCCCCAGATATCGGCTCTCTCCACCTGAAATACAACCAGACCCATCGATACGGAGAGCAAGACTCGCAATTCGGTATCGAGCTCTACCCTCATCTTTGGCAGAAGGCCTATGGTTATATCGATCTCAATTTTTCTCCTGAAGCCGTCCACTACCCAAGCACTTCCTATCTTTTCGAAGTGTATCAATCTTTTCTTCAAGCTGCAGAGATATCCCTGGGTTACCGCAGGATGAATTTTGAAAACAAGGCGGTTTCTGTTTACCTCGGTTCTGTCGGGTACTATGTCGGCAACTATTATCCCTTTGTGCGTTGGTACTATACGCCAGAGGAGGAAGGTAAAAATTTTTCGTGGTTCGTGAATGTGAGGAGATATTTTTCCAAAGACAGTTATTTGGCTCTCGGATATGGACAGGGCTCAAGACCCTTCGACATCATCACGATCGAGGATATTCTTGTTAGAAAAAGCTGGATCTTTTTGGCAGAATGGGATTGGAATTTTTGGAAAAAAATCCATTTAAAGATTCAATTCACGCATCGAAACGAAAAAGACGGCCCAACACGGAATGCCCTATTCGTGGCGACCGGATACCGCTGGTGAAGCTATTTTTCTTGTTGCCTGAAAAGCTGGATGGTTTCATCTTTGACAAGGATCACGAAGGAATAAATCGCCAGGGCCGTTCCCAACGGAAAACTCAAAATGCTGAGGAAAGCCACGATCAATGTCAGGATCCTCCCCCATTCCTTTTTCTTCATCAATCCTATGCCTGCGATGATTTTAGGGATGGAGAGGATAAAAAGAAAGATGGCCACCCCGATACCGACTGTTCTGAGAATCACAGGCGTTTCATAACCTATGTCCGGAATAAATGACACCCCAAAAAGGATGAAAAATGCCACAAATCCGCCAAAAAAGGTCAAGGCTCCCAGGGCTATCCAAAGTATGCCGAGGAGATTGACGTGTTTCTCCATTTTATCCTCCTTTCTAACCTGAACTATTCGGGCGAGCAGATCCTCCGTTGTGAACGTAGTGAAGCGATCTCGACTCGTGAATAATCGAGGCTAATTGTATATACGAAATTATTATACAATCGTTTTAAGGTTTTTTCTTCAATATTTTCTGGATTTGGACTTCCATATCTTTGAAATGAGTCCCCCGCCAGAATACCCGGCCGCAGTTCGGACAGAGGGCAAAGGAATCGGCTTTATCAAAAACAAAGGCGGAGACGAGATTTTTTGCATTCTTCTTGGGAAGATTTTTCAATTCCACGTTACAATCGATACAACGGGTGTGAGGGGCTATCTTCTCCCTAAGATTGAAATGTTCCAAAACCTGTTGAACCTGGTCCTGCCACTCCTCGCTCTCCAGGAACAGAGTCTCGACATCCTTAGCTCGCCCGATCAATCCGGTGTCCTTTGTCAAGAGGATTCTGCCCTCTTTCCTGGCTATGTCCAACAGTTCATCATCCTCGATCTTGCTGAAGAAGAGCGCATCGAACCCAAGGATCTTGAGCCATTTGGCCAGTTTCCCCAGCATGCAGTCAATGATGAATTTCATGTGGATCCCCGAGGGATGTTTTCCTCACAATCCGAGGAACTGAACACTCATGCCCGAGACAAAAATCATGGCTCCGGCGATGGCGTGGACATATCTTTCCAAAAAGCCCAACTGTATGAAACGAACACCCCAGGATGCGGCCGCGATAATAACCAACATGGTTGATATGGTCGCCACGCCAAAGGCGAGTGTCACCAGAACAATGCCCCCGATGTTGTGTTTGGCTGCAGGATACATCAAAAGAGGAATCAGGGGCTCACAGGGGCCGAACACAAAGATGGTAAACAGAATCCATGGTGTGAGGGATGATTTGATTTTTTCGTCGTGGACATGGGAGTGGGCTGCTTTCTGATGGGTGTGAGAATGTTCGTGTTCCACGCCCTCGGCATGAAGATGAATATGCTTGTGGGGCTTATTTTTGATGGCTCTATGCAAACCCCAAATAAAGTAAGCCAGCCCAAACCCGATCAGAAGCCAAGCAGCCAGACTCCCCCGGAAAGATTCGATCCCCTCGATTCGGAAAATCGCCATTCCCAGAGCGATCCCCACAAATCCAATGACA
>DAOVBT010000360.1 GCA_030670375.1 Candidatus Aminicenantota bacterium
CTCGGGCTTCGGGCAGGTTTGCCTGTCGCTGTGGGCGCTTTTGATGCACACCTGGGTGCGGTCGGTGCAGGCGTGGCCCTGGGCAAGCTGGTCAAAATCATCGGGACGAGCACGTGCGATGTAGCGGTCTGGCCCAGTGACGAGCCGCTTGCCGACATTCCCGGTGTGTGCGGCATCGTGGACGGCTCGGTGCTCCCAGTCTATTACGGCCTGGAGGCCGGACAATCCGCAGTAGGGGATATCTTCAACTGGTTTGCCAGCACGATCCAGCCCGGTGGAACAGAAAAGGGATCTCATAAGTCCCTGTCCGATGAGGCCGTAAAAATGAAACCCGGCCAATCCGGACTCCTTGCCCTCGACTGGAACAACGGCAACCGGACCATTTTGGTGGACCAGAGATTGTCCGGACTTCTTGTCGGACAAACCCTTCACACCAAACCCGGGGAGATCTACAGGGCCCTTATCGAAGGCACGGCTTTCGGTGCCCTCACCATCATCAACAGGTATGAGGAATACGGGGTGAAAATTTCCGAGGTGATAAACTGCGGGGGAATTGCCGAAAAAAATCCGTTGATCATGCAAATCTATGCCGACGTGATGGGCAGGGAGATGAAGATCGCCCGGTCCGCCCAGACCTGTGCCCTCGGCTCGGCCATCGCCGGTGCTGTCGTTGCAGGAAAGGAATCAGGAGGATACAAGAGTTTTCCCGAGGCGCAGGACGCCATGTGCGGCATTAAAGAGGTTTCCTACAAACCGGACGCTGAAAACCATCGTGTCTATCAGGAGTTGTATAAACTGTACAGCCAGCTGCACGACGCTTTCGGCCGGAAGGACTGGTCTGGCTCACTTCACAATGTCATGAAAGACCTGCTCACAATCCGCGAAGGCCAAACCAGGGAGGATTGATGCTTTTAGAACTCAAAGAAAAAGTCTGGAAGGCCAATCTGGATCTGGTGAAATACAATCTGGTCACGCACACATTCGGGAATGTCAGCGGGATGGATCGCAACCAGGGGTTGGTTGTGATCAAACCCAGCGGCATGGCCTACGCGGAATTGATGCCGGATGACATGGTGGTGGTCGACATAGAAGGAAGCAGGGTCGACGGCAGGCTTAATCCGTCCTCGGATTTGCCGTCGCATTTGGAGATTTACAAAGCTTTCGAGGAAATTTACGGCATCACCCACACCCACAGCGAATACGCCACGATGTTCGCCCAGGCCAACAAGGAAATCCCTTGCCTGGGGACTACGCATGCTGATCACTTCTACGGTCCCGTCCCGGTTACCCGGATGATCACAGATGAGGAAATCGCAGAGAATTACGAAAAAAACACCGGGAAAGTGGTAGTCGAGAGGTTCGCAGAGCTCGATCCGATGGAAATGCCTGGGATTCTGGTCGTTAGCCATGGTGTTTTCACCTGGGGAAAATCTCCGGAAGAGGCCACCTTGAACGGCCTGATCCTGGAGAACATCGCCAAGATGGCGTGGGGAACCTTGATGCTCGATGCCAAGCATAAAGGCATTCCCGATAGCCTTTTGAACAAACATTTTTTTAGAAAACACGGCCCGGATGCCTATTACGGCCAGAACAAAAAGGGAGAGAAAAAATGAAAAATCTTCCGGATATCAACCTGGGACTCGTGGCTGTCAGCCGCGACTGTTTCCCTGTGGAGCTCTCAAGATCGAGACGGGAAAAAGTCGTGAAAGAATGCGCAGCAAAAAAAATTCCCTTAACCGAGATCGACACCGTTGTCGAAAACGAAAAAGATTCCGTGAAAGCCCTCAAGGAGAGCAAAAGCAAGAACATCGATGCCCTTGTCATTTATCTCGGGAATTTTGGACCGGAGGGTCCGACCACCCTGCTCGCCCAGAAATTCGACGGGCCGGTGATGTTCGTGGCAGCGGCGGAGGAGACCAAGAGAAACCTTATTAATGGGCGGGGGGATGCCTTCTGCGGAATGCTGAATACATCCTACAACGTAGGGCTGCGGAAGCTCACTCCCTACATCCCGGAGTATCCTGTCGGCACGGCCGAAGAGGTGGCCGATAAAATCGCTGACTTTATTCCGGTGGCCCGGATCATCAATGGCCTAAAGAAACTCAAGATTTTTGCATTCGGTCCCCGGCCCCAGGATTTTCTGGCCTGCAATGCCCCGATCAAACCCCTGTATGACCTGGGTGTCGAGATCATGGAAAACAGCGAGCTGGACCTGTACGATATCTTTCTCAAAGCCAAGGGGGATCCTGCCGTAAAAGGTGTTGCAGAGGACATGGCCAAGGAGTTGGGAAAGGGGAACGCTTATCCGGACCTTCTCGAAAAATTGGCGCAGTACGAAATAGCCCTGACCAAATTCCGGGAAGACCATCTGGGTGCTTCGGAGTTTTGTGTGTTCGCCAACAAGTGTTGGCCGGCATTCGAGAGTTATTTCGGGTTTGTCCCTTGTTATGTGAACTCCCGGTTGGCTTCCCAGGGGATTCCGGTATCCTGCGAAGTGGACATCTACGGTGCATTGAGCGAATACATGGCCACATGTGCCACCGAACTTCCGGCAACAATCTTGGATATCAACAACACGGTTCCTTCGGATATGTATGAAGAAGCCAGGGATTTTGTCGGGGATTACAAGCCCAGCGACCTTTTCATGGGTTTCCACTGCGGGAACACGGCGGTTTCCTGTTTGCTGGACGGCGCGATGAAATTCCAGCTCATCATTAACCGGCTGCTGGAGGGTGGCGAAGAGCCGGACATCACACGTGGGACACTGGAGGGAAGGATCCGTCCTGGGGAGATCACCATCTTCCGGCTTCAGTCAACAGCCGATGCCCAACTCCGCGCCTATGTGGCGGAGGGAGAAGTCCTCAACATCGATCCCAAATCTTTCGGGAGCATCGGGATTTTTGCCATAAAAGAAATGGGACGGTTTTACCGCCATGTTCTGATCGAAAAAAGATTCCCTCACCACGCGGCCGTGGCGTTTAAACACACAGGAAAAGCCCTGTTTAGCGCGACAAAAATGCTTGGTGTCGAGGATATCGGGTTTAATCAAGCCGCAAGCCTCGTTTACAAGAGCGAAAATCCTTTTGGTTGATCACAAAAAGAGAATCCTATGGAGATTTGAATGAAAGCCGCCGTCCTAACCGACATCCGGAAAATCGAAGTTAGGGATGTGTCTGAACCTTCCATCCAAACAGATAGGGATGTTTTGCTCCGCGTCGCAGCAGTCGGCCTTTGTGGTTCAGACCTCCAGTATTATTCCACCGGG
>DAOVBT010000114.1 GCA_030670375.1 Candidatus Aminicenantota bacterium
ATGATGAATCCTTTTTTGTTGAAGGAAGCCAGAATTGGCATGTTGATTTTCCACTCCATGAGCTTGGGAAGCAGAGTGCCGAAGTTGTGAGTGGCAAGGATGGGCTGGACTTTGTACCTTTCTCTAACTATGTCTTGATAGACATCAAATATTTCCCTGTTATTCGAAGAGAGGGCCAAGTCTGTTACCTGGCCGTGGAGAATGACCCCTGTGACGTTGTAGGGGTGAAAGCTTGCCATCTCGAAATCCACAAGATTTGTCAGAAGAGTGAGTAAGTCTTTTGTTATTATCCCCTGGATTTTTCGAAGCGCTCTGAGTCCCATCCGGACCTTGCGATACAGATCTATTTCTTTGGCTCTGCTGAGGATTGTTCCCAAAACCCCCTTCTCGGTCGATTCCCTGGCGTATTCGTAAGCGTTGGGAATAACAGCAAGGATTGAAAGATCTGAGCTGTTTTTAAAATCCTCTAAAGCCGAAAGGATATTCGAGTTGTTGGAGCACATGAAGCTCTTTATACCAAGGTTAAAGCTGGCCTCTAGGATGGGAATGATGTTTTCTCTTTTGCTGAAAAATTCGAGATAGTGTCGCGTCTGAGCCCTGGAGAGATAGCCCACCCCCTCGAAAGAATTAGAGCCAAGAATGATTCTGTCGATTTTTTCCATTATTTTACCTCGTTTAATAATACTTCCCTGTTCGAGTCGATGGAGAGATCAACGGCTTCTATCATTCTCATGATTTCGAGGCCGTCTTCCCAACTAACGGCTAATTTTTTATTTCCCGTACAGCTCTTCAAGAATGAACTGTTCCCTTCATAATATCCTTCCTCGCACAGATAAAATTTTGAAGGCGATGGAAGGTCTGCCCTGTGGATGGTGGTCCAACCCTTGTCATATCCTGCCCTTTTTTTGTATAGATATAGTTTCAGGCTGTCCTCAGAAATATCCAGAGTTCCTCCAGTTCCTTCCAAAGAGATCTTCACAGTAGGCCGGGGATATCCAGGACGATTCCACGACAAGTCAGCAAGCCCCATCAAGCCAGAAGAGTGATCAAGGACCAAGGAGACCCCACTATCGACTGCGGTGAACCTGCTCGAGGCATTGGCATACAAACTCTTTGCAGGACCGAATAGCCAGTAGATCAGGTAAAGGAAAGAAGAAGTTCTGTTCATGATGATCCTCTCGTAGGAATGAGAGGATTGGGGCAAGGTGTAGTGCAGAGAGGCCCTGTATCTCTTAACCTTGTCGAGGATCCCGTTTTCAAATAAGGTTTTAGCTTGCTGATAAAGCACGTTGAATGAAGAATAATAACCCACAGAAAAAATATTCTTTCTATCCAGCGCTAAATTTACCATCTTTTTGGATGAGGCAAAGGATTCGGCCAAAGGATTTTCGACAAAGATGTTCATGTCCTTTTTTATCAATTGGGTAACTAGAGGAAGATGAGTGCTATCGGGAGAGCAGATAAAAATTGTGTTTAGGTTAACCTTTTCGAGCATTTCATTCTTATCCGAAAAGAAGGAGATATTTGGGTAGAAATTTTTCATGAGGGTGAGGGATTGTTCGTCCGGATCACAGACAGCTTTCCATTCAGCCTCAGGATTTATGTTTACCAATGAAGCATGAAGGATTCCTCTTTTCCCAAATCCTATGATTCCGACCTTTATTTTAGTTTGTGGTAACATCAACCTTACTTTTTTAGATTTGTTTGATGCGTCAGGGCATTCTCTTAGTGATGAATCTCCAGAGGTACTCTTTAGGAACGCCTAAAAATCCTTCCCTCCATACTCTATCGCATTGAGAACAAGCATTGAGTTCCTCGATACTTCCTTCTGCGAGTTTTTTTCGGAGATGGCGCATCTTATCGCCGTTCCAGATTTCCTTCAAGGATGAATCTTTGACATTTCCCACGATGAATTCCCCAAAAAAATCCTGGGTACAGGGAAGAACCGCTCCATCCCAGTATATGATTAAGGCATTCCATGGGAAGGGACAGACGGTGTATTTTTTCCCGAGACTCTCTTTTTCTATTTGCCCAGCCCAATTATGCATTTCTTTAAACACAATTTTATTCAAAGGCAGATTTTTAAATTGGCTATGAAATCTCTTTCTGGCCTCTAAAGATTCTTCTTTGTGTTTTTGGTTGAAATTGATGACTTCGAGAGCTGTGATAGGCTTTTTCGAGTGGGCTTCCTTTTTTATCTCTAAAAAATGGACAATATTTTCCAGAGTTTTGTCGAAATTTCCTCCTTTTCGGATTTTCTCATAGGTTTCCTTATCATAACCGTCGAATGAAAAGGATAGGCGGTCAAGTTTAGTTCGGATGATTTTGCGCGATATGTCCTCAGTAAGCAGAGAGCCATTTGTGTGAAGGCGGGTAAAAATCCTGTTTTTTTTAGCATAAGCGATCGCCTCGATAAGTTGTGGATGCATAAGCGATTCTCCCCGGTGGGCCAGATTGATTTCGAAGATAAAATCCCTGGACTCATCCACAATCTTTTTGTATAAGTCAAAATCCATGAATCCTTTGTCTTCTTTTTTGAGGTCTTTGTTGGGGCACATGATACACTTGTAGTTGCAACAGCTAGTAAGTTCCACCCAGAGGCGAACAGGCGAATAGGGGAGCTTAGTGGATTTTTTTCGATAGTAATAGATCAGATTGGTTAATCGGAGCCAGTAGTTGAGTGGAACCATTCTTTTTTTAAGATAGCTTACCGATGAAGAAATTAACCTTGGCAGCAATGATGTCTGTGGAGGTCCGATCCATGTCGAGGTAATAAATCACATATTTGTTCATTCTTTCAGTTCCCTGTCTATTTTAATTTAAGGCGTATCATATATTTTTGTTTCAGCTAAGTCAATTTGATAAAAAATGTGTTGGATCGAATTCAATTCGAAAATTCTAACTCAAGAAAGCCAGCCATTATCACGATACCAGGAAATGGTTCTTTGCATCCCTTTTCGAAAATTCGTCTCGGGTGAATAGTCCAGTTCCTTTTTTGCCTTTTGGATAGAAAGAGGCTTAGGATGGATAAAAAAGCCCAATTTCCCCATGGTCAGAGGTGCTTCTCTTTTAAAAAAAGCAAAAGCCTTTTCCATGGACCAAGCCGCAACTTTCACGGGAAAAAGCGGCAACGAGAAGCGAGGGATTTGCACTCCCACAGCCTCCCCGATGGTGGTTACAACATCCTTTACGGATAAGACTTCCGGCCCAGCCAGATGAAAAATTTCTCCTCCTTTTGACCTTTCTGCACAGAGCAATATCCCTTCGATGAGGTCATGTATATACACAGGAGTCATTCGGGTATCTCCTTTTGTTACCATAATAAACCGTTTTTTGGCCACTGCTTTTATGAGTTTGAACGTGCGGCTATCCCCGTGTCCATAAGCCCAACCCGGTCTTATAACGACAACATCCATCCCCTTTCGTGCAAAACGGAGGGCTGTTCTTTCGCTCCCGAGCTTGGTTAAATCATATGTATCAATGGGATGCACTGGATGGTCTTCTCCGACGGCTTTATTTTCCTTTACAGAGCCAAGAACACCAGCAGAGCTGAAGTGGATCACCTTTCCAACGCCTGCATCGGCAGCCGCTTTCAACACATTTTCCGTTCCCTGCACATTGATAGCAAAAAACTCCTTCTTGTTGATTCGAGAGGCCCCTAGAGCTGCCGCCAGATGAAACAAAACGTCTGTTCCCTTGAACATGTCTTTTAGCGAATGGGAATCTCTGATGTCGCCGTGGAAAACCTGGTATCCCCCGAGATTCTCCAGATCCCTTTCGTGGCGGAGGATGCTGACCTGCCAGTTGTGTCGGAGGAGTTGGCGAGCGAGGTGGGAGCCGATAAATCCTGAAGCCCCGGTAATAAAAGCTTTCATGATTCAAGACGCCTTTTTTTATTGCCATCCAGGGCTTTTTCCAGTGCCGCGGTGATTTTTTTCTTGTAATTATCGAATGTGTATTCTCTTTCTGCCATTCTTTTTGCTGCGAGGGCTCTTTCGGACGCTCTATGGTCGTGCAGGGCAAAAAGAATACCTTGGGCAAAGCTTTTTGGGTCCGGATTGGCCAGAATAGATATTTTTTCGCTGAGGACTTGGGAATGGGTCCAGAGATCTGTTGCAACGACCGGTTTTCCGGATTTAAGGAAAGAATAAATTTTTAAAGGTGTATTTGTGCCGGTAGTCCGGGGGGAAACCAACACATCGGCCATCGCTATATACAGCGGGACTTCTGAAGGAACGACCTGTCCGGTGAAAAACACCCTATCAGAAATAGGAAGTTCTGATGCCTTTTTTTTCATCTCTTTAACATGCAGTGGATTTCCTCCGACCAGGAGAAAAACGACGGATTTATCATCCACCAGGGCGCTGGCCTCAAGAAAAAGAGGAATCCCCTGATAAGATTCGAAATTCCCTGTGTACAAGACAATTTTGTCCTTGGGGGAAGCATACTTGGTGCGTTCTTGCTTTATTTGATCCTCCGAGTATCCGGGATGCTCAAAATCCAAAAAGTTTTCGATCAAAGTGGCTTTGTGAACGACTCCTTCCTTCTCGAGTTTTTGAAACAAGTCCAAACAGATGACGATAATGCTTTGCGCGTTCCTAAGAACGTAGCGCTCCAATGCCAGAAAGATTTTCTTGAGGATTTTTGAACGGGAAAATCTAAAATTTTCCAGTTGTTGAGGTAGGCTGGAATGCATGTCGTAGAGATGCGGAATCTTTTTGCATTTTGCCAAAACTGTCCCGAACCAAGAGGCTTCTTCATGGGTAAATATCATGTCATAGGATTTAGACATCACAAGGCGCATGGATTTGCAGAGGAGCAAAAAGTCCAGGGGAATTTTGGCAAATGAAGGGCCAACCTTGATTTTTTTGATACAAAAGAGAGAGGGAATCCTGTGAATTTTCAGATTGCGAAAACGCCTGTCCTCGCCCAAATGATAGGTCACGAGATCGACTTCATGACCCAGGTCTGCCAGGGCTTGAAGCCGGAAATACACGCTTATGGGTGTGCCCCGGGGTTGGAAAAAGGGTTCGGGGGCGAGCATCAGAATTTTCATGACGGGCTCAAGAGTATATCAGTCTTCCTCGGATTCAGCCTGGATGATGTTGCGTATAAAATAGATTTTCTTTTCTGTAGATTCGTGATAAGCGCGAACCACGATTTCGGCTAAAAGGCCCAGTGTGATGAACTGGATTCCTATGACGATAAGCAGAATGGCGAGGAGGAGCAACGGGCGACCACTGATGCCCTCCAGCCGGATGAGACGCACATAGGCAAGCCAGAGGCCAATGATTCCTCCGATGATTCCGCTGATCAGGCCGATAATCCCGAATATCTGCAAAGGCCGGGTTGAATAGCTCAGTAGAAATTTGACCGTCAAAAGATCCAGGATAACTTTGGGAAACCTCCACAAGCTGTACTTGGATTTGCCATGACGGCGCTTCCGGTGATTCACCTTGACCTCTGCGATGGATACGCCGACATTGCTGGCAATGGCGGGAATGAACCGGTGCAACTCCCCATACAGTTTGATGTGTTTTATGATTTCCCGGCGAAAGGCTTTCAATGTGCAACCGTAATCATGAAGCTTTACCCGAGTCATCCTCGAAATCAACCAGTTGGCCAGAATCGATGGGAAACGGCGGGTGATAAAACGGTCTTTCCTTTTCACTCTCCATCCGCTGACGAGATCATGACCTTCTTCGATTTTTGCGATGAGAAGACCGAAATCTTGGGGATCGTTCTGCAAATCGGCATCCAGGGTGATGATGATGTTTCCGCGAGCATGGTCGAACCCAGCCGAAAGAGCAGCGGTTTGGCCAAAGTTTTTCCGCAGCTGGATGACCCGAATCCGTCGATCCTTTTTCAAGAGTTGTTTGCAAACGAGAAGAGATTCGTCCTCGCTCCCATCATCCACGAATATTATTTCGTATGACTTTTTTAGATTTTGACAGGCCTCGGTGATTTCTTTGTGGAGTTCAGGCAGATTGGTGGCTTCGTTATAGACCGGGATGACGAGGGAAAGATCGCAATTTTCTTCTGTTGTCATCCCCGCCAATATATCACAAATGGCGCAAGGAAAAAAGTGTATGCCTGGCGATCGATTGGGAAATTGGGTCTCAAAAATCGACAAAAGTAGAGAGTCGTGTTTGTGTAATTTGTGGGCGATATCTGTTTTGATTTGAAATTGACAAGATTGAGGTTATATTTTAGAATGGAAAAACCAAAATGTCGGACCAGAAAATATTGATTGTCGACTATGACGCCAAAAGTCTTGAGAATATGACAGACTTGTTTTCTGCATACAAGCTCGAAATTATTACGGCGGCTGATGGCCAAGAGGCCTATGAAAAGTATAACTCAGAAAAACCCAACCTGATTCTTCTTGAAGCGATGCTCCCCAAACTCCATGGTTTCGATCTTACCCAGAAGATTTATAAGGAAACAAAAGGGAGAATCCCGATTGTTATTGTGACCGGTTTGTATAAAGGCACTCAGTATAAAAATGAAGCTATGCGATCTTTTGGCGCTGCCGATTATTTCGAAAAACCGTTCGACAATGAAAAGCTC
>DAOVBT010000419.1 GCA_030670375.1 Candidatus Aminicenantota bacterium
GTTTTCCATGGATGTGGCATACGAGATGCGGATGCAATCGTCCATGCCAAAGGCATCTCCCGGGACAATAGCTACCTTTGCTTCTTTCAAGAGAAAGTAGGCGAGTCCATAAGAATTTCGGATGGTCATGTTGTTGTATTCTTTTTCATATGTGAAGGAAAAGTTGGGAAACAGATAAAAGGCGCCCTGGGGTTTGTGGCATGATACATCCGGAATACTCTGGAGCCTCATCAACGCGTAATTGCGTCTCCTCTGGAATTCCGCCACCATTTTGGAAACTTCATACTGAGGCCCGCTCAGAGCTTCCAAGCTGGCTTTTTGGGATATGGAGCAGGGGTTGGATGTGCTGTGGCTCTGGATCTTGGCCATGCCGTTGATGATGTCTGCCGGCCCCGCTGCAAACCCGATCCGCCATCCGGTCATCGAGTAGGCTTTGGAAACACCGTTTATCACGATGGTTTTCTTTTTTATCTCTTCACCCAAAGAAGCAAAGCTGTGGAAGCGAAAATCGTCATAGACGAGTTTTTCGTAAATTTCATCGGCGATGACGTAAATATCCTCTTCAGTCACGACATCGGCCAAGGCTTCAAGAGCGTGTCTCTGGTAGGCAGCGCCTGTGGGGTTGGAAGGATTGTTTAAAATCAGAGCTTTGGTTGCCGGCGTGATGGCCGATTTTAATTCTTCGGGTGTCAACAGGAATCCATTTTCTTCTTTTGTCCGAACGATCACGCTTTTTCCGTTGGCCAGAGAAACGGCATGGGGATAAGTCACCCAATATGGAGCGGGTATAATGACTTCATCTCCCTCGTTGATCAGGGCTTGAATAAGATGATAAAGGGAGCTTTTTGCCCCAGATGAGGCTATGATCTGGTTCTTCTGGTATTCTAGAGATTGATCCTCCTTCAATCTTTTGATGATGGCTTCTTTAAGATCAGGGATGCCATCGCTCTGGGTGTATTTGGTGAAGTTTTCTTCGATAGCCCGAATTCCCGCTTGTTTGACATTGTCAGGGGTGGCAAAATCCGGTTCCCCAACGCTGAAATCGATAACATCGATCCCCTCGGCCTTCATGGCCTTGGCCTTGGCTGTGACTTTTAAGGTTGGAGATTCTCCGATCTTGTTTGCTTTTTCTGATACCATGGTAAACCCTTTATCGCGAAGATTAAGCTTCTTTTTTCTCGTCGTCTTCGGAGGCTAGCTTTTTCTTGAGGTATTTTTTCAGGTCCACTCCGGTTAGAGATTTGACCACATCTGGCAGCTGTGCCAGAATCTCCCCTACTTGTGATGTAATTTTGGTAGTGCCGAGGTTCTTGTCTCCTCCTATGACGACTATCTTGTCCACTTTGGAGAGGGGTTCAGATACAGCTTTCGCCAGGTCGGGCAGCATTTTGAGGTACATTTCCAGGATAGCGGCCTGGTTGTATTTATCCCATGCCTGGGCTTTTTTCATCATCGATTCAGCCTCGGCTAATCCGAGATGTTTGGTTTTTTCCGCTTGTGCGATCCCTTCCAGTTTCAGTGCATCGGCTTTTCCTCTGGCCTCGGATTGGATGCGAAATTCTTCCGCTTCCGCTTCGGCTTTCATCTGGTATTTTCGGGCATCGGCAGGCTTGATGACGTTCGAGTTCAGTTCTTTTTCTTTGCGGGCGATCTCAAGCTCTCCGATTTTTATCGCTTCCTGTTTTTCGATGAATTTGACCTTGGCTTCTTCCTTTTTTATATCTTGAGAAAGCCGGGATCGTTCGATTTCGTATGCGAAGTCGGCCTTAGCCTTTTTTTGGTTGACCTCCACTTGGGATTCGGATTTTTTGGCCTCGTTTTCCCATTGGGCTTTGGCTATCATTGCTTCTGCAGCCAGACGAGCGATTTCCCCCTCTTTCCGCGCTTCCGAAGATTTGATCATAGCCTCTTTTTCGGTTTCTGCCTCGGCGATGACTGCATCTCTTTTGGCCGCAGCAATCTGCGGTTTCCCCAGGGCATCCAAGTAACCCTGTGTGTCGCTGATGTCCTTTAAGGCAAACGACATCATGTTCAATCCCATCCGGGAAAAGTCGCTTTGAGCAGCTTGGATTACGTTGATCGAGAATTCATGCCGGGCTTTATAGATTTGCTCCACGGTCATGGTCCCCATCACTTCCCTCATCTTGCCCTCAAGCACAGTTTCCGCCACAGATCTGATCCCCTCTTTTCCCAGCCCCAGAAATTGTTCAGCGGCCAGTCGGATCGAGTGATCGGATGAGTCGATTTTTATCTGAGCGACAGCCTCAGCCATGATAGGCACACCGCCGTTAGTCAAGACTTCAGGAGTTTTTATGTTCATGGTAATGGCTTCCATCGGTAGAGTATCGACCGTTTCCATAAAAGGTAACACAAAGGTCCCCCCTCCTAGGCGGTATCGGTATCCTACCTTTGTTTTTGTCCCGTCAGGAGCTATCACGGTACGCTTTTTTCCGCCTGATATGACAAGAACTTCATTCGGGCCGACCTTTCTGTATTGTTTCGCCAATAATAGCGTTAGGAGTGCTAAAACGATGATTATGATGCCGATAAGAATGAGTCCGGATGTTAAATTCATGCTCCCCTCCTTGGATCAAAGATTTGAGTAAAAAAGGTGTTTTTGCGTCAATTATACAATCACCTATAATGATGAAGTGAGAAGAAATATATTAGCTGTAAGATCATTTATTTTCAAG
>DAOVBT010000251.1 GCA_030670375.1 Candidatus Aminicenantota bacterium
GGATATCTTTTCCGGCAGGATACCGAAATCCCATTCCACAATTCCTTCCCTCTCCCATTCTTCCCGCGCCCGCGTCCAGCGATCGGAGGATGTGGACATGCCAGCAGGCCATTTTTTCTTTTTGAGAGACACAAGGTCGCGGCTGGCTGCCAATTCTCTGCTATCCGGTCCGATCACGGCGATCCGCATCCGCAAATGTGGGGGGATTTCCGACTCGGCCCAGGCCGAAGCCGCTATGTCCACCCGGAATCGGCGCCGCACAAAATCGGCCAGGGCTTCAAAAAGCGATTCTTCCTGCGGCTCCAGCTCATCGTAAATGATGGCCACCTTCTCCACGATCGGGACGAGAAGCCTTCGGTAGCGCTTGGGAAGGCCTTTGACAATGGCGGCGATCTTTTCCCTGAACTGACCGGGCACGCCCCACTCCAGCGCTTTTTGGGAAACATCTTCGATTTTCGTGAGAGGGACTTCCAATGTCACGCCGTCGTCTATTTCCCCGGGAGCGAACCGGTAGACCAAGGGAAACCGCAGCTCCCCGACCTCCAGATGACCGGGATAACCGGAAAGCTCCTTTTCATCCGGGAAGATTCGGAGCAAGTCTTCTTCGCTCATCTTCAGGAAATCATCGCCCCCCCTGTCCTTGATGTATTTCCGCAGACTCCGTTCATCGGATATGCCGGGAAGACGCTGGGAGTAGAATTCGGCCAATTTTTCTTCTCCGGCCAAATACCCGCGCCGCCTGGATAAAAATCTTGTGGGCCTCGTCGATAATGAGGGTGTCGTACGCAGAAAGCCGGGGATCGGATTGCGTTTCGGCCAACAGCATGCCGTCTGTCAGGATTTTGATATAGGCGTCCGGGGACGTCCTGTCCCGGAAACGGATCTTGTAACCCACCGAGCGGCCCAGATTCTCTTCGATTTCCGAAGCGATACAGAAGAATCCTTCCCTTATCATAGCCCAATCCAGACCGCAATCAAAGTTGACACGTCTTTCTAGATAAAAGCGAATATGGCATGAATAAGCTTTTTGTACTCCGGTAAATCGCGAAGAGCGTCAAAGCATTCGTCATTCTCTAAATGGGGCAGGTCAGCCCAGCCGCAACCGATGGCTTTTTTCAGGTAATCCAAAGCTTCCTCCGGACGGTTGAGAAGGGCTTGATAACTGGCCAAGTCATAATAGGCCTGGGCATCGCATCCTTCCCAGATCCAACTGAAATCGTAGCCTTGCTTTTTTTCGATAAGCTGCAAAGACTTCTGGTAATGCGATTTCGCCTCCCGGCTCATGCCCAGCTCATGGAAGGCTTTGGCCATGCCGATAAAAATTCTCGCCAAAACGTATCCGATTCCTAATCCATGAGAGACCTCATCGATAATGGCCTTCGCCTTTTTGTAGTTCTGAAGAGATTTATCATAATCCCTGTTCGAGAACTCGATCTGACAAATCCCACAATAGGTCAAGGCCCGGAAGGCACCTGTATAGACATGGTCTGTTTTTTCCAATATATCGAGAGAACGATCGTACCACTCCAAAGCTTTGTCATATCGTTTTTGTCGAAGATACAGGTTCCCCTTCATAGTCAGGGATCCCACAAATATGACGATACCCGCTTTCCCGGATTCTTCTAGAGCCACAGCCGTATCCAGTTGTTCCTTTGCCTCTTTGTAACGTCCGTGCAAGAGGTGGATCCACGCCGCATTCATGTAAGCCGGTTGATAATTGGGCTGTAGTTTCACATTGATCCTGTAGTGATCGAGGGCCTTGGAAAATCCCGAAATCTTGTACTCCATGGCAGCCTGCACATGGTAAGCAACCCCTAAAAAATAATGAGCCAGAGGATTGTCTGATTCCAGCTCTACGGCCCTTTTCCCTGCCTTGATAGCATCGGCGTATCGCTGTTCGCGGGTGTAGCCATATGTCAACCAGAGATAGGGGTCGGTGAGATCGGGATCCAGTTCAATGGCTTTTTGGAGGAAATCGATAGCGGCCTCCAGGTCAGCCTGGTTTGACGTAGCAACGAACTTCATCGTTAAAAGGTTGCCCAACCCTGAATAGGCCAATGCGTAATCAGGATCTTTTTCCATGGCTTTTTCAAATAATTCTTGCGCTTTGGGCATACCTTCCCTGCCCATCTGGTTGATGATTTGACGACCGCGAGCATAAAATTCGTAGGCTTCGACTTCATATGTTTCTGGGGAAGCGATTTTTTCCCTTTCGGTATCGGACACTTCCAGTTTGAGCGAACTCATAAGCTCAGCCCAAGAGGCAAAAGCTTAAGCGCTACAGGACGTTTGAGTTTGGTGTCTTCGGCTTTGTAGACAATCCCCATGCCCCCGCGACCCAACTCTTTCTCTATTTTATAGCGTTCCGCAAAAAGAGTCCCAGGGCTCAACTCGGGTTTGGTCGTGTGTATGGTCCGCGTAATACTAGGATCCACACCAAGGGGAACTGTCAGATTAGCCCCACAATCGGGACAAAATCGTGATTTTTCGGAAATTTCAGCCTGACAATGTGGGCATATCATCGGAATGAATTTCCTCTTTTAATAACTCGACGATATCACACGAAAAAACCCAAAGTCAATTATCTTTAACTCTGGGAATTACAATCGGAGTTTGAGCCCTTCTCTCTCTTTACAAATCAATTGAAAACAAGATCGCTGCACAAACCTCTCTTAATTTTTCATGTGTTAAGGTCGTGATGAGGGAACCGATTTTCTTTTTTGAGACCGTTTGAATATGATCGAAATTGATCACGCAGTCGGCAGGCATGCCATCCGATTTCGACAGGATGACCTCGCTCGGTATATTTCTTATTGTCGAAGTGATCGGAGCCACAGTAACTTCACCAAGATATTCCAATATCGAATCACGCGTCAGGATCAGGACAGGTCTTTTTTTGTCTGGCTTTTTGAATTTGTACCATCTCACTTCACCTCTTTTCATTCATCCCCCCAATCCTGCTCCCTTTTCCATACACTGAACTCGTACCTACTCACAGGGTGTAATTTGTATCCCTTACGATGCTCTTCTTCAAGACATTTAGTATTCAGACGCTCGATCGCCTCACGCAAGGCCTGCCGGGTGAAGGAAGAACGGGTGGTCTTGAGTTCTTTTACGACTTTATCGACCAATTCGATAAGCTCTTCATCCAAAGTCATTTGCACTACACGCATTGTAATCCTCATACCTATGTTTATTTATATAGCTATAATACTAGCTATTCACCTAAAAAGTCAAGAGCTTGTTGACAGTTTGCCAATTCCTAATTTTTTCCTTATTACATCATGCGTTATCTGAGGCGGCGTTTGGACTATTCATATCTTAGGCAGTCGGCAGGATTGGCAGAAGCGGCCTTCACAGCTTGATATCCCACTGTCAAAAGCGCGATCACCAATGCCATTCCCCCGCTCAGGACAAAAATCATGATGCTGGGCTTTATGTGGTAGGCAAAGCTTTTCAGCCAATTGCTAAGGACAAAATAGGCAATCGGCCATGAAATGAGATTGGCAACAAGCACCCACTTGGTGAAGTTTTTCGACAACAAAACAAAGATTCCTGTGTTGGAAGAACCTAACACTTTCCGGATCCCGATTTCTTTGGTTTTTTGTTCGGCGATAAAGGCAGTCAAGGCAAAAAGCCCCAAACACGAAATGATGATCGCAATGCTGACAAAATACTGCAATAATTGTTTCAGACGCTTCTCTGCCTCGTATTGTCTGGCAAAAGATTCATCCAAAAAACCGTATTCAAGGGAGAAACCGGGACAAAACTCTTTATACACATTTTCAATGTGTCTAATCGTATCTGTAATGTTAGCACCGGCAATCTCGATGCAAGCTCTCCTCGTCCAGTGATCCCAGGATATGGCCATCGCTCCGATCCTTGTGTGTAATGAGTTGTAGTGAAAATCCTTAACGACTCCGATAATCGTGTTTCTTCCTGATCCTGTCGTGTTGCCAACAGGCTCATCAAATCCGAATTGTCTGACAGCCTCCTCATTAAGCAGGTATTTTCGGTCAAGATCCGTCCGGGTTTTATAGGAAAAGTTCCGTCCCTCGATCACCTCAAGATCCATCAGATCGACAAAATCGGGGTCCGCATTTATCACTTTAAGTGGGATACCTTCCTCCCTTCCAGGAACGTCCCACGTCCAAGTGTTCGTGATTTTCCCCGGCAGCTGATTCAGAAAAGTGACTCCCCGGACAGCCGGATTGGTGAATAACCGCTTTTTGAAGGCCCGTTTGCTGCTCAATATTTGTTCTGCTTCTCCGCTAAATCTGTCTCCCCTCAAAGTACAGGTAAGCATTTGTTCATAGTCCATCCCCAGGTCGGAGTTCTGCATGT
>DAOVBT010000153.1 GCA_030670375.1 Candidatus Aminicenantota bacterium
ATCAAGCCTCCAAAACTGATCAAGAAGGTCGAGCCTCTGTATCCAGAGATCGCCCGTCAGGCAAGGGTGGAAGGCGTCGTGATCATCGAAGCGACAACAGATATTTATGGGCGTGTGCAGCGGATAAATCTTCTCCGTTCGATCCCTCTTCTCGATCAAGCTGCCATCGATGCTGTTCGTCAGTGGGTGTATGAGCCGATGGTTATCAACGGCAGGCCAAGGGGCGTTATCTTTACGGTCACAGTAACGTTTAAACTAAAGTAAAAAAAGTCTATCCTATTTTTCGATCGTAACCCTTGCATCGTGGGCGAGAGTGAAATGACCATCCACGATAACGGTTTCACCTTCCTTGACACCTTCCCCTTCCCTATCGCTCGGCAGAATCTCGGCAAACTGATTGTTCTCCAGACCCACCTGGACGTACCGCCATTTCGCTAATCCATCTTGGACAACAAAAGCCAATTTCCGGCCTCCCCTATCCAAAACAGCTTCCTGAGGCACAAGCAGCTTATCTTCGTGAATCTCGGCGGCGATTTCCACCTCTGCGTGCATTCCCGGCTTAATCTCCTCCTTCGGATTCGCAACATCTATAATGACTTTGCAGGTCTTGTCCTCAGGATTCACGATCGGGCTGATGGATTTCACTTTTCCCTCGAAGACTTTGTCCGGATAAGCGCTGAAACGCAAAATCACCTCTCGGCCTTTTTTCATCTTCCCGATTTCGCTCTCTAAAACCTTGGCATGCACTTGAATACGGCTGATATTCACCAGAACAAACAGATCTCTTCCGTTCGTGATATGTTCTTGGGGAGACACCTGGATGTCCGTGATGATGCCCGTAAAAGGGGCCATAATCTTTGTTTTCTCCAGGTTCATCTGAGCTGTTTTTACCGCAATTTCAGCCTGGGTAAGCCCTTTGGAGGCGGAGCGAATCTCATCCTTTTTCTCCCCCGACTGGATCAATGCCAGCTCATATTGCCTGTAAGCATCTTCGAATTCATTATCAGATATCATTCCCTTGGTATAAAGCTCTTGTACCCTCTTATACTCTTGCTTGGCATTCTGAATTTTATCCATTTCCGATTGTTCGACAGCCATCTCCTCGCCCTCGAACTGTTTTTCCAACAGCAATTCTGAAAGCTTGCTCAATCTGTCGGCCTGCGCCCTCTCCAGTTCGAGTCGGATTTGCCTGTCATCCAACTCCATCAACAAATCCCCTTGCTTCACATGTTGCCCTTCTTCCACGATTAGTTTCTTGATAGTCCCTGTTACCTCGGACTTGACAGTGACCATCCTGTTGGTGACAGCTTCACCCGGCGATTTTAGCGATATGATCAGTTCTCCTATCCTGGCTGTGTCAACTTTGACAGGGATAGGCGTTTCTGCCACCTTTTCCGTCGCCTCAGATGCATCCTGTGATAACTCCCCTTGTTCAGGCTCTGCACCATTCTTGATGACAAAAAAATACACAGCAACACAAATGCCGATAACGATCAAGGTGATTGTTAGGATCTTCTTAGATAGTATCATTTTGCACACTTCCTCTTACACGAAATGCTCCTAACCTCTCCCCTAATTATATTAAAGACGTCTACCAAAAATGTCAAATCTCAGGCTATTTGTTGTCTTGTTTGACCGCGTCTAACAGCATATCAAACATATTCGGAACCGCTGCCGTTACCCTGTGCCAGTTGGGAATAAGAGTGGATGCGGATGGGTTTTCCCAAAAAATCTCTCCAGCCCTTTTGATTCCATCCGCAAAAGCATCCACACAGATGGATTCCTCATGTCTGTCGAACTGAAGTCCGTTTATCGCCGCGTCATTTTCGTACCGGATCACAGTTTCCTGAGCCTCCTTCAAATAGATATTGCTCAACGTCTTGAAAAATCCCAATGAAAACTCCACTCCCTCCAATGCAAGATTTCTGAAAATGGATTTGGCGATGTCTACTGTCATCTTCAACACACCCATATCCGGATCGTTGGGATCCAGAGGTTGATGTTTATGCTCATACGTCTCAGCGATATCCACTTGGCAGATTCTGTTTGCGGCCACATTCCGGTACACTTCGGAGAGCGTTCCCACTTCCAAGCCCCAATCGCTCGGGATGCGCAGAGCCATGGCCAAATCACGCCTCATGGCGATCTCTCCGGCCAGGGCATACCGGAAACTATCCAAGTAGACGAGAAACGGAAGATATCCCAGGATCTTTTCCAGTGCCCGGATAAAGGGCGTAAAAAACAGGCGCGTGGCCCGTCCATACATCTTGGTGGTGTAGCGGCTGTAGAATCCCTTGCAAAACTCGTACTCAGAATGGGGGGTCGTCACAGGATAGCACAACCGTGCAACCATGGCCCGCGTGTAGTTCACGATGTCGCAATCATGAAAGGCGATCACGCGGCTTTTTCCACCGGCCAACACATACCCCAGAGCTATCCAAACCGCTCTCCCCTTGCCGGTTTTCCCGGGCGACAGATTGTTTTTTTCCAGAGCTTTATAAATTCTCTTCATCCGAGGCCCGTCATTCCAGACAATGAAAAATCTCTTGTAAGGGGCAAAATGGTCTTTAACTTTCTTGAATTGCTCGGCATTTGCCCTATCCAAACACAAAACGGTTTGGTTGAAATAGCTGGTGTTTTTCAAAATCTTCATGATATTTTGAAGAGCTCCACTGGCAAATTCACGGTAGAGTGAGGGCAGAATCAAAGCTATCGGTCTTCTTTTCGAAAACTTCTTGAGTTCGCCCTCAACCCGTTTTATGTTGACTTCCCCGAGCTTATGAAATGTGGTGATGACGCCATTCTGGAAATAATCAGACATCCTCTCCTCCTTTTATCTCACTCTTTGTTTTTTTTCGGGACCTTCAATCCATGGCCTATCGGGAAAACCCCAGGAATGGAAACAGGGAGTTTTCCGACGATATCGATCTCCCCAAACAGGGCTTTCACCGCGGATATTTGGGATTCGTCTGCGTATCTGTAAGCGCAGAGATAAGCGTCCACATCTTTGAAATGCCGCAGAAAATACGGGCTCCCGAAAGAAACCACAACGACACGCTGATGGCCTTCGGCAAGCTCTTTGATCATTTGAACTTGCCTGAGGTCCAAACCAACGCTTCCTTTTCCTGCCCTCAAACGGGAAAATAGGCCAATCACAACAACTTCTGCTTCTTTCGTTCTTTCCAGGACTTTTGCGATAAATTCATCTCCTGTGGAGGCCTCGGCATAAAATTCCATGGCCCGAGGAACCCGCTTCTTCATCTCTCTCACGAAAGTTCGCCCGGCAAAGTACCCTCCTGGATCGCTGCTCAACGCAAAGACAGCTATTTTCTGAAATCCCGCAGAAAGCGGCACAACATCCCCCTCGTTTTTCACGAGCGTCATCGAACTGTCGAAGGTCTTTTCGGCCTGAACAAAATAATCTTTGATACCGATCTTTCTGTCCAACACCTCGACATCCACCAGCTTTTTCAGGTGGAGACCCAACCGGGCTTTAGCCTCCAGAATTCTCTTCACCGATAAATCGATTCTTGACTCCTGTATCTCTCCGTTCCTAACAGCCTGGATAAGGGCCCGAATGACTTCTTTGGGCGTGGGAGGAAGAAGCAGCATGTCCACACCGGCCTTCACAGCCCTTAAAGCCGCATCTTCTGAGGTAAACAGACTGGTCACGCCTCCCATCCCCATAGAATCCGTCACGATTAGTCCCCTGAATCCCATCTCATTCCTAAGAAGATCGGTCAATATGGGATGGGATAGAGTAGCGGGAAGGTCGGGCGTCGGATCGAGAGCCGGGATGCGCAGGTGTGCGGTCATGATAGCTTGAACGCCCGCATCGACCGCTCTTTGGAAGGGAAAAAGCTCCACCCTATTCAATCGGTCCCGGTCGCCCTCGATGGTCGCCAACACGCTGTGCGAATCCAAATCTGTGTCCCCATGGCCAGGAAAATGCTTTGCTGTGGCAATCAGGCCAAAATCCTGGCAACCATTGATAAAGGCTTCGGCGATACGACTGACCAATTCCGGATCCTCCCCGACAGACCGGGTGTTGATGATCGGATTATCCGGATTGACGTTGACATCCACCACCGGCGCATAGGTCATGTGAATGCCGAGGGCCCTGCCCTCCTTGGCTGTGATTTTCCCCATAGAATACGCAAGATCCTCAGAATCGGCAGCACCCAATGACATTAAAGGAGGAAACAGTGTCGCCCCATCGATCTGGTTGCCGGCTCCCCTTTCAAAATCCGAAGCCACAAGGAGGGGTATCTTTGCCAGTTCTTGAAAACTATTGGTCAATATGGCTGATTCATAAACTTCACCACCGAATATGATCAGGCCCCCGATCTTATGTTCCACGATCAAAGTCTTGAGGTTTTGAAAGTATTCGCTGTTCCTGTTGACAAAATTTCCGGAATACCGGCAGGCCACCATCTGACCGATTTTCTCCTCCAAAGTCATTTTGCTCAGGGTTTTTTTTGCCCATCTCATCTCAGCCGGTCCCAGTGTCAAATCTGGTTTAATCACAACCTTTGTACAACTTCCTGATAGAATGATTAAAGAAAAAACGATCATGATGTGTTTGATTTTCCCCAGTTTCATCCCTCATTACCTCCATTAGGTTTTCCCGAATATGTAAAGAAATTACAAACGTTTATCCTACTATATAACGGAGCACGAACAAAAGCGCAAACAGATAGATAATCCAGTGGACTTCTCTTCCCTTCCCCGCAACCAGTTTGAGAAGAGAATAGGAGATAAAACCGAATGCAATTCCCTCCGTGATGTTAAGAGTCATAGGCATGATTATAATGGCCAGAAAAGCCGGGATGGCTTCGGTAATATCATTCCATTTGATGCGGCTCACGCATGTCATCATCAAAAAGCCGACTATGATCAAAGGAGGTGCAATCACAGGCCGGAGCTGCAAACCTTCGTATTCATACAAGCCGGAGATCATGGCTGCCAACGGACTGAAAAATAATGCGACCAGAAAAAGGAAGGCGGTGAACATGTTGGCCAATCCCGTTTTTGCACCCTGGGCAATACCGGCTGCGCTTTCGATATAGGTCGTTACGGTCGATGTCCCGAGCAATGCCCCGCTCACAGTCCCTACGGCATCGGAAAACATGGCCTGGTCCGCTCTCGGGAGCTTGCCATCTTTGAGGAAACCGGCTTGCCCGCTTACGCCGATCAGGGTGCCTATCGTATCAAACAGGTCGAGGAAGAAAAAAACAAAAACAATGGTGATCAAACCTGTTTGGAGTGCTCCGAGTATGTCAAGCTTGAAAAGTGTCGGAGCAAGACTCGGAGGGGCAGAGATAATTCCCTGATACTTGACGACGCCTAGCGGTACTCCTAACAGCATTGTTGCCAATATCCCTACCAGAATAGCTCCACGAATCCGCAAAGCCATCAAAACCAGAGTCACAACCACACCAAACAGAGCAAGACAGACAGGTTTGCTTGTCAAATCCCCAATCTTCACCAAAACGGTAGGATCATCGACTACAACTCCCCCAAATTGGAGGCCGACATGAGCAATCAACAAACCGATACCGACGGCGATACCGTACTTGAGAGAATCGGGAACAGCTGCCACCAATTTTCCCCAAACTCTGAACAAGGAAAGTATCAGGAAAATGGAACCGGATATGAAAACCGCCCCGAGAGCAACCTCCCAGGAATATCCCATCGTACCGCAGACCGTTATGGCAAAAAAAACATTATGGCCGACGGCTGGCGCAAGGGCGAAAGGATACTTGGCAAGGAGGCCCATCAGAAGTGTCGCCACAGCG
>DAOVBT010000275.1 GCA_030670375.1 Candidatus Aminicenantota bacterium
GCGGAAGGTATATTCCCAAAGCTTGGTAGAGGGGCGGGCTGATTTTTCTAATGAACATTTCGACGAGCTGCACAAGCGAGGCGATCACGAGGATGAAAGAGACGATCTGGAGATATCCCAAATCATAGGGAATCAGGATCAAGTTGTTGATCAACCAGGAAACGACGGCGGTTATGGTCATGACAAAAGTGACTGCCAAGCCCATGGAAACAGCAGAATCTATTTTTTTGCTGACGCCGAGGAAGGGGCATATGCCCAGAAAGTAATACAACACGAAGTTCTGAACGAGCACTGCCGAAATGAATATGGCTGCCAATTCCACTTTTAGCTCCTCTTAGTTTTGCTTTCGATTAGAAGGGCGATCCCGAGAAGGATCCCCAGCGTGATAAAAGCGCCGGCAGGAAGTATCATGATAATCCAGGGCTTAAACCAGGCGCCCATGACCTGGTATCCCAAAAAAGTCCCGGCCCCCAGAATTTCTCTGATGCTGCTCAAGACAAGAAGGGCCAGGATGAATCCAGAGCTCATGCCAAGGGCATCGATAAACGACCGGCCGACAGAGTTTTTCGATGAAAAGGCTTCTTGCCGGCCGAGAATGATACAGTTGACCACGATCAGCGGGACATAGGGACCCAGGGCTTCGGAGATTGGGTAAAAATAGGCCTTCAAGACTTGATCGGCGATGGTCACGAAGCTGGCGATGACAACAATGTAGGAAGCGATGCGGACCTGGGCAGGAATGAGCTTTTTGATCGATGCAACGACAATCGAGCTGAGAATTAGCACGAAGGCGGTGGCTAGCCCCATAGCGATACCGGTGACGACGGTTCCTGTAACAGCAAGCGTCGGGCACATGCCGAGGAGCTGCCGGAACACGGGATTCTCGTCCCAAAGCCCCTTCAGGTATTCCGCTTTGATGCTTCTAGTTGCCATCCTTTTCCTCGGGTTTCATTTTGCCTTGTTTGATGAGCTCTCGCACTCTCTCAAGCGAGAGGTTGACGATTCCCAGGACTTTTTTCGAAGAGATGGTTGCCGCTGTGATGGTGTTTATTTCGGTCGGCAACAGCTTGTCTATCGTGCTTGCCGGCGGTTTACGCAGGGCAAGATGTCCGGCCGCATCCCTGTTTTCCCAAAACTGCAGGAAGGCTTCCCAATCCTCTATTTTTGCGCCCAGGCCGGGAGTTTCTTTCTGGTCGATGATGGTCAATCCGGTAATTTCCGTTAGGGTTGCATCCAGCCCGAACATCAGCGTGATCTTATCCTGGAAACCAACACCTGTGGCTTGGACTGCGAATCCGACGAGCTCGCCGTCCTCTCCCAACTCCCGGTAGATCAAGAGGTCTTCCTCTTCATGCACTACCTGGTTGACGGCTGCGTCATCAACGACCTCCTTGATAGCCTCCTCGATTTCTGCCTGCACATTCAGAGCGATTCTCTCTTTGGTCAGCGTTGCCACGGCGGCCAAAAACCCTCCGGAAATCAGACCGACCAGAGTGAGGACGAGTATCATTCTGGCAGAAAGGCTCATGTTATCTTTCTCCGTTCTCCGAGTATGCGCGGTCGGAAGGTTCGATTCAAAAGCGGGACAAACGTGTTCATGAACAGGATGGAATACATCACTCCTTCGGAAAATCCCCCGAAAAGCCGGACCAACCCAACCATAATCCCGATGCCCAGGGCATAAATCCATATGCCCTTGGGATGAATCGGGGAGGTAACCATATCGGTGGCCATGTAAAAGGCTCCGATCAAAAGACCCCCTGCGAGAATGTGAAAAGCAGGAGAGGCGTATTTATCTGGACCGGCAAGCCAAAATATCCCGGTGAAAGCGGTCAAGGCGAGGAGGATTCCGGCGGGAATGCGCCAGTCGATTGTCTTTTTGGTAAGCAGAAGGAGAGCGCCCAGGAGCAGAGCGATAGCAGACGTTTCTCCGATACACCCTCCGCTATTTCCCCAAAAAAGCTGTTTGATCGGAGTTAACGTCCCCTGAACCACGGCCTCCTGGAATTTCAGGTTGCCCAAAGGCGTGGCATACGTTGCGGTGTCCACGGCCAGCGTTGCCGGTGGGAGCCATGTGGTCATAGCCACCGGAAAGGCTGTTTGCAGGAAGGCCCTTCCGACCAAGGCCGGATTGAATATGTTATGTCCCAGGCCTCCAAAAACCTGTTTTCCTATGGCCACCGCCACGATCGAGCCGATGACGGCAAGCTCCAAGGATAACGTGGGAGGCAATGTCATGGCTAGAAGCAACCCGGTTATCACAACAGATCCATCCCACAGGGATTGGAAGGGTTTTTTCCGAACCCAGAGAAAAATTGCTTCTGTCGCAAAGCATGCCACCAAGCAAGAAACGTACAGGCCGACAGCCCTCAACCTGAAAAAATACACGGAGGCCACAACGGCTGGCAAAAGGGCAAAAATAACGGTAAACATGATTTTGGGGACAGAATCCTTGTCCTGGAAATGGGGGGATGATTGAATGATAAACACCTTCTCTGACATCAAGCACTCTTTTTTCGTTTTTGGCTCATTATTTGGTTCTTTCCCAATCGTATCCAGTGGACCAACGGGATCTTTGCCGGGCAGCTGTACTGGCAACTGCCGCACTCCACGCAATCGAGCGCGCCCCAGTTTTCGGCATTGGAGAGTTGTTCGTACTTGACGTATTTCATGAGTTGCGTAGGCACAAGGCCCATCGGACAGTGCTCGATACACCGGCTGCACCGGATACAGGCAAATTCCATGATTGGTCTTGGTGATGCCCAGGCCAGGATCCCGGAGGTCCCTTTGATAACCGGGACATCCAAAGCCCATTGGGAAAGGCCCATCATAGGCCCCCCCATGATTATCATGTTTACATCTTCGCTGAGGCCGCCACAGCAGTCTGTCACGGCCTGGAACGGCGTCCCTATTCGTACGATAAGATTCTTGGGCTCCTTGACACCGTCTCCGGAAACCGTGAGAGCCCTCTCGTACAGCGGCTTGCCTGTTTTGGCCGCGTCCCATACGGCTTTGGCAGTCCCCACATTCTGGACGACCACGCCCACGTCGAACGGAAGCCCTCCTCTCGGAACCTCCCTACCGAGCAGCGCATAGATCAGGTTTTTTTCAGCCCCTTGGGGGTACTTGGTTTTCACCAGAAAGACCTCTGCGGAGTATGATGCGGCCTTTTGCTGGAGGAGGTCGAAAGCTTTCTTTTTGTTGTCCTCGATGCCCACCAGGATTCGGTCGGCTCCCGTGGCGATCCGCACGAGTTCGGCACCCTTAAGGATCTCATCCGGGTACTCCATCATAAGGCGATAATCGGCCGTCAAGATGGGTTCACACTCACACCCGTTTATGATAATCGTGTCTATGGGTTTGTCTTTGGGAGGTGTTATCTTGACGGCGGTGGGGAATGCGGCCCCTCCTAACCCGACGATCCCCGCGTCCTTGACTTTTTTGCGGATTTGGTCGGGTTCGAGGGCAAGCGGATCCACTGTATCCTCCCATTCTGGAAACACGCGGTCCTTGCCGTCATTGGCAAGAGTTACGGAGAGAACAGGTTTTCCGAGGGGATGGTTGTGGCCGTCAACCGACAGAACTTTCCCGGATACACTGGCATGCACGCTAGCGGAGAACAAGGATGTTGCCTCACCGATTTTCTGCCCAAAAAAGACCTCTTCTCCTTTTTTAACCAGCAGCTCTGCAGGGTTTCCAAAATGTTGATGCAGCGGGATAACAACTTTTTCCGGAGGGGGCAAAACCTCCAGTTTTTTTTCGGCCGTCGATTCTTTGCCTTCGGGAGGATGAATTCCGTGGGGGAATGTTTTGGTTTTCATTTGTGAAACGGACCACACAAATGTGCGATTTTAAAGTTTATTAATCTGCCTGGGCAATGTCAACCATCCTGTGGAAAATTTTCCAACAGGGGAATACAAGATATTATTTGATTTTTATCATGTAATATAAGATAAACTAAAGGGTGAACATATTTGATTAAGGGGTTAAAACAAAAAAATGAAAGCAGCTATCAAGGAAGTCAAATCCCGGAAGGATTTAAAAAAAT
>DAOVBT010000401.1 GCA_030670375.1 Candidatus Aminicenantota bacterium
CATCTTTCAATAGGAATCCATAGCGAAGTTGACTAAATATGTCAAATAATATTTAACCTAGAAATAATATTTTGAGCATTTAAATAAATTCCAAAAAATTTTAAGTTTTTAAGACTTGAAATATTTTTTACTTATTCTAATCTACTATATTATTGATATATTAACACTACTGCGCAATTTTGATTAATTCCGCCATTTTTTTCTTTCGATGTGACTTGTATGCCACAAAGATACGTTTTTGTTGATAGGCTGCAAATTCGATAACGCGTTTAAAGAAGATCAATAGGGCTATTCCACGCCTAAAAGACGATTGACCTTAACAACGGCATCTTGCGCATCAAAACCGACTGCATCCGCATCGATTTCATCGGCGAACTCCTGTGTAACCGGGCAGCCACCAACGATTACCTTCACCTTGTCCCGCAAGCCCTCTTCCTTCATCTTCTCGATGACCTTCCCCATCTCCTCAAGTGGCAGGGTCAGAAGCGTTGACATACCCAACACATCGGCATTGTTGTCTCTGACAGCCTGAATAAATTGATTCTCAGGCACATCGATGCCGATGTCCACTACATCATAGCCATTGGCCTGAAGCACAGCCGATACCACTGACTTTCCAATATCATGGATATCTCCCTTGACTGTTCCAATCACAATTTTACCCAGGGATTTTCTCTCCTTTCCTGAGGCTTTGATTTTTTCGTCCAAAATCGCCACACCCTCTTTCATTGCGTTGGCAGCCTGGATGAGCTCGGGAAGAAAGAAGATTCCGGCACCAAAATCGTCTCCTACCTTGGTAATCCCCTTTGACAGGCCTTTTTCAACTGCATCCAAGGGATCCATTCCGTTGGCCAAACCTTCCTCTATCAGATGGACACACTCCGCCTTGGCACCATCTATGATGGTTTGAGCTAATTTGTCAAAATACTTATCATCGATTACTACGCCCATTATAAACCTCCTGTGTTGATCGTTTATTCTCTATCGTTTACTTTAGTCGTTATGATATCTAGCCGACGTCTCTTTTTACGACAAAATCGAGATAATCATCAATCTCCTTGCGGATTTCCAGCGCTACAGGCGATTGGTGGGTCTCGAGAATCTTGGCAGCTTTTTGCTTGGCTTTTTCCTGGAGATCGGTGTGTCCTCTTTCCCATGATTCAAAAAATTCCCGGTTGCTCAACTCCGTAATCAGAAACTCTTTGCGGTACCATTCTCGGGTATGTGTTTCACTCAGATAGCTACCGGGCAGTGGCCCCACGTTGAGGATCTCATCCACAGCCATTCGCTCTTCGTCGACGATAATACCTTTCAGATATTGGCCGATAAAGGAAGCGATTTCGTTTTCCAGAACCATCTCCGGCCATGTTACAAAATTGAACCCCGCCATTCCACCGATGTCCCAAGCATAGCTGATGCCGGCCAGCGCATAGTTGTACATTTTCAGGGCCTTCTCATAGGCGGTCTGCTGATCCGTTTCACAAGAGTCACAGATACCGAACCCAACACAGGGGACATCATAGTGTTTGGCCATTGCGGCAAGACCGGTGCCCACCGTCCCGTACTCGGGATTTCCAAAGGACCAAAGACCGGTTCGCATATCCATGGACGGGTTGAAAGAACAGAAGCATAAGGGATGTCCCGGTTTATAACTCTGAGTCTGAACCACCAAGGCCAGGGTTTCGGCGATGACCTGAACCAGCATACCTGCAAGGGTGGCCGGTCCGGTGGCACCGCCCATAAGTGCGCTGTAAACCGTCACGGGAATGCCGGCATCACAAAAACCGATGAGCCAGCTGGTATAGTTGACATCGATAACCCGGGGCGGGTTGACAATCACGTGTCCGATCAAATGAGGTTTCTCTTTCAGGACATCAGCACCGCCGGCAGCAATCTGCCAGAGTTTGATCAGGTCCGGAATTTCGTGTTCGGCGCCGGTATTGTAAACCCAGGTGCTGGTTTTATTCGAATTTTTCATCTGTTCGCCCACGAGGATCTGGGAGTTACAGATCTTGGGCTCGTCATAGAGCCACATCACCGACTTGTACAGCCCGTGGACGTTTTCCAAAGCATCGGCCATCAAGCTCCCCTCGATGGCATCCTGGCGGGTTGCCTTGCGCCGTTCCCCTGTTCTGAAATCCTCAATATAGCGGCCGGTGACGGAGGCAAAGTGAACCTCGCCCGTCCCGATGGAACAATCCAGGCTGGAGTCATTACGGCCGTAAACTGTAAAAGAGCTGGGGCATTTGGCCAGAGCGTCCATGATGACTTTCTCGGGAATCTTGATCAGCTTACCGTCTTGTTCGATCCTGCAGCCGACTTTTTCGAACATCTTGGCAGCCCGTTCATCATCGCACCGCATCCCGCCTTCTTCCAGCACCCGAACAGCGGCTTTATGGATTTGCTTGCATTCCTCGCTAGTTATAGGGTATAACGACCCTACCAGCTTTCCTGTAAAACCTTTCATAACCATGTCTCCTTTTCAGTTTGATTAGAATTAATGTTCATTTTGATCCATTCCAAAACACGCGGCTCATTCATGAACCTGTATATTTACGGAGCTACAACCACAAAAAAGGCCGATGTACGTTTCTCATCAAAAAGTTGGCGGAGTAATCACCCAGATCGCTTTAACATCCACATTTCCGATAGCTTCCCATTGATGAGGAATTGAACAGTCATAACAAATGCTATCTCCTGGTTCCAAAATAATCTCCTCATCACCAAAGATCAATATAAATGTTCCTTCCATGACGATCCCGCATTCATCGCCCACGTGGACAGAAGGTTCTTCCATATTTACACAAACCAGATAGTTGAGGATTATAAATTCAATCTGACCGGTAGAAAGTGGGATTAC
>DAOVBT010000196.1 GCA_030670375.1 Candidatus Aminicenantota bacterium
TTTGGCAGAGCTCAAGGGCATCCGGGGACAGGAGGCCCGGAATCGGATCGATGACTGGCTAAAAAGGTTCGACCTGAGTGGTTGGAAGCAAAAAAAAGTGGAAGAGCTATCCCGGGGAATGCAGCAAAAAATACAGTTCATCGCCACTGTCATTCACCAACCAGAATTGATCATTCTGGATGAACCGTTCAGTGGCCTGGATCCGGTGAATACGAAACTGTTGAAGGACATCATGCTGGAGATGAAAAAACAGGGGAAGACCATCATCTTCTCCACGCACCGGATGGAACAGGTGGAGATGATCTCGGACAATATATGCTTGATCAACAAGGCAGAGATGGTCTTGGAGGGAAACCTGACTCAGATCAAAAAACAATACGGAAAAAATACCGTGGTGTTGGATTATGACGGGGATGCCTCGTTCATCAGGACTCTTCCTGGGGTGGAGAAGATCGATGATTACGGAAAGTTCATGGAGATCAAGATGAAAGAACGATCCGATCCTCAGGAACTTCTGGATAAATCGGTGGGCAAGATCCGGATCAACAAGTTTGAAGTGAGGGAGCCGACATTAAACGCCATCTTTATAGAAAAAGTGGGAGAAAGCGATGCGCAAGATAATAGCGGTCATTAAGAGAGAATACATCCAAATAGTCCGGACAAAGGGTTTCATCATCGGGACCATACTGGGCCCAGTGTTGATGGCGGCTTTCATCGTGGTCCCGATTCTTGTTCAGTTTGTTTCTGTCGACAAGCAGGAAAAAATCGGGGTGGTGGATCTCAGCCGTGAAGTCTTCATGGAACTGGACAAAAAGCTTGACCAGGAACTCAAAGACGGCAACCGGCGCTATATCTTCCAAGAATTCAAGATAAAGGAAAATTTAGACCAACTGCTGGAGGAGCTGAATAAGAAAGTGCTGGCTAAGGAACTCACATCTTACATATACATTCCCAAAAACATCTCCGAGGGTGGAGTAGCCGAGTATGTATCCGAACACGTCTCTGACTTCGACAAGCAGGGGAACATCGGTCAGGCACTGAGCAACATCATCATCGAAAAAAGATTGAGAGGGGAGGGGCTCGACCCAGAGAAAATCGGCCAGTACATGAGGTCTGTCCGGTTGGATACCAAAAAGGTGACCACTAGGGGTGTGGAAAGAGACACCGGGGGAACTTTCATGATCTCCTTTGTTCTTGTGCTCATCCTGTACATGACTGTCATCTTTTATGGCCAGATCATCTTAAGAGGGGTGATCGAGGAGAAAAGCTCCCGTGTGGTGGAGATCGTGCTTTCCTCGCTGAGGCCTTTTCAGCTGATGGCTGGGAAAATCCTCGGTATCGCGGCTGTGGGATTCACGCAATACGCGATCTGGGCCCTTTTTGGGATTGCTGCGACCAAATACAGCGGGAATGTTGTATCCAGGTTTTTTCCTGCGGCCGCGGATTTCCCGATGCCAACCATCCCCGCGTACATTTTCGTTTATTTTATCATTTTCTTTATCCTGGGATATTTTCTTTACGGAACCATGTATGCCGGGATTGGTTCGATGGTCAATAACGAAAAAGAGGCGCAGCAACTGGTTATGCCTGTGACCATGTTTTTAGTCGTCCCGATCATGCTCATGATGTTTGTGATCAAAAGTCCGGATAGTTCTGTTTCGGTTGTTTTATCCCTTATCCCGTTTTTTGCGCCCATCTTGATGCTTCTTCGCATTTCCGTACTGCTTCCTCCCTTTTCCCAGATTGCTGCTTCCATCGTGCTCCTCATCCTTACTACAATTTTGATGATTTGGATATCGGCTAAAATCTACAGGGTGGGAATCCTGATGTACGGCAAGCGCCCTGGCTTTGCCGAGATCATCAAATGGATGCGGTACAGATAGGGGTAAACCTTTTCAAAAATTCCTTCGTAATACACTTTGAGAATTCCATGATGAGATATAGAATAATAGCAACGGGATAAGCCAGGTGGTGATCCATCAGAGCTAGCAAGAATGCATACCCAGAATAGGAACCAGATCAACGAGATCAATAACCTTGTCGGAAGAGTCCAAAACGGGGACCGAGAGGCTTTTATGGTTTTGACGCAGCTTTACCAAAGAAAAGTATTCCAGCTTGCCTACTCCTATTTTCGCAACAAGGAAGATGCGATGGACGTCGTTCAGGAAACCTTTTTACGGTTCTACCAAAAAGCCCACATGTTTCAGAGGGGAAAAAATTTCCAAAATTGGCTTCTCCAGCTGGCCAAAAATATATGCATCGACTACTACAGGAAGCATCATAAAAGGGACAACGAATTTAGGCGGGAGGAAAATATCGAAGAAGTGAACCAAACATCCCATGAATCCTCTCACCACGATCCATCCTCTGATCTCAAAGAAATATTTCCCCGCTGTTTGGCAAAACTGAGTGATAAGCAGAGGATGATCTTTGTCATGAAACACTACAATCAACTTCACTACAGCGAGATCGCGCAAATTTTGAATATTGCTTTGGGAACCGTTAAATCCCTTCATTTTAAAGCGGTTCGAAACCTTAGGACTCTGATAAGTCCGTATATGGGGAGAATGGGATGAAGGACTGTAAAAAAACAAACCGGAATTTGGTGGCTTTTTTGTATGGCGAATTGAATGAATTCGAAAAAAAACAGGTGGAAGCTCATCTGAAAACATGCCAGAAGTGCAAGGTAGAACTCCTGGAATTGAAAGAAGTCTATGAAGTGGCAGATTCGCTGAACGCAGATATGGAAAAGGCTATCGAATCGGTGGATTGGGAAAACCTCCCCACAAGAATTGCTGATGGGGTTTTTGACAAGGAACCATCCCGGGAGAGACAGTTGAGCCGGGTTGGTTTGTGGCCGTTCTTGTTCCAGCCCCGGTTCCGTCTTGCCTATGCCGGGCTTCTGTTGGGCATTATTGTTGGGGCGGTCGTTACCTTCCTGATTTTCCGGTCTCTCCCGCTACAGGTTGCCGAAGACGGGAAGATTATCGTTCCCCAGGGTTTTTATGACATGATGGAGTTGGAAATGGCCCGTCGTGATACGATTGATTATCTCGATCGGAGCGAATACTTACTCCTGGATTTTGTCCAATCTTCCCCAGAAAAATCGGTCGAGTTCTGGCAAAGTGATTATGCGGCACAAAAAACTATGGATTTGCTATCCAAGAAAAAATACATCGACTCGCAGTTGGATAAGATCAAACTTGCCAAAGCCAAAACCATCTGTGACCAGATCGAGCTCCTTTTCTTCGAGTTGATGCAGATAAGTGATGAATTGTCCGCGGAGGAATTGAAAAAAATTCAGCGCTTTATACAGGAAAGACAGCTTTTGTTGAAGATAAAATTGGTCAGAAAAGAACTGCAAAAAAGCGAGGTTTAAAATGAATAGATTGAAAAAAATGACCATGTATTTGGGAATTTTTTGGATAATGTCTGTATTCTTCCCGGCGTATGCACACATGCAATCCGATGAGGAGCTTTTCCAGGAAGCCAAGATTTTGATTTTTGATAAGGAATGGGAAAATGCCCAGGAAAAGCTGGAGGAACTTCTGGAGGATTTTCCTGATAGTCCACTTCACTCACAAGTTCTTTTTTACCTGGGTCGGACACTGGAAAACCAGAAAGGAAAGGAGAAGAATGCCATCTCTGTTTTTAAAAAGTACATTTTGCGCAGTGACAGCAACGAGGTTTTGACTCAAGAGGCTGAGACCTCGATCATCAAGCTCTCGTTCGTTCTGTATGAAAAGGGAAGAAAATCCTATTTGAAGGAGATCAAAGCCAGGCTGTATCGTCCCAACAGAATCGTCCGCTATTACGCAGCCATCCGACTGAGTTACCTGGAAGATAAAAGGGAAGCGAGCGAAGCCATTCCCATCCTGAAGAAAATTTTGGAGGAAGAAGAGGACGAAGAGCTCAAGGATAAGGCCAAGATTGCCCTTCTTCGTATCGACTCGGACTATTTCCAGGATTATGAAGAAAAAAGGGACGAAAGAAGGTTGATGTTGATGAAATTCAAAGTCATCAGCAAAAGGACAGGAGAGGAAACATTTAGCCTAAGTATTCCGTGGGCTTTGGCCGACCTGGCTCTCGCCAATATTCCGGAAGATGCGAAGGCCGAACTGAGGAAAGAAGGATATGATCTGGATCGAATCCTCAAAGAGATTATTGAGGGGGGAAGGATTATCGAAATTGAAACCAAGGAAACCATTATCAAAATTTGGATAGATTGACACATGGAGGAAAAGATGAAAAAAACTTCGCTTTTTATATTGGTTGTTTTTATCTCGATCATTTTTCTTTCTCATTTTATTCTGGCTAAGGAAGACTTCGACCTTCAGACCATAAAAAAGGCCGTCAAAAAAAATCCTCAGTACAAAAAGGGCAAGGATGTGCAGTGGTTCAAGCTTCTGATTATGGATGGTAACTGCAAAAAAGATAAACTCGAAATCACTCTTCCTCTTTCTTTGGTAGATTTGCTTTTTGAGTGTTTCAAAGATAAAAAAATGAATATCGATTGCGGTGACTATGATCTCGACCTCAGGAGGCTCTACAAAGAGCTAAAAAAAAGAGGACCGAAGTCTCTTATCGAAATCAGAGGCGAAGATGGTGTTTTGAAAATCTGGCTGGAATAATAAGGGCTAACCAAAAATTCACCCCTAAATTCATCCCTGAAGGCGATTGATATTTTTTCTGTTAAACTCTATATTTTGGATACGAAAGTGCTGGCTATGGGCATTTCATAATCCCTCCTTTTGCTGATTCCCCCTTTGCGGCCAGCACTTTTCTTTTATCCTGGCCAACCCACCCCACCCCATATAATTGTTGTGGTGGAGGAGTGCCTCCTAGTGTCCAGGTAATTCTAGGAGGAAAAAAATAGGTGTCAGATTTTTTTGGGAAAAATTCAGGAGGGTTTTTTGTGGGATAGGAACGTATTCCTCTTCAACTCAGAAACAGTTTCATCCCGTTTCCCTTTGTTTCGGTGATTTTCGAGATATCCCCACAGTTTGGCGAAATATTCCTCTC
>DAOVBT010000255.1 GCA_030670375.1 Candidatus Aminicenantota bacterium
AGGATATCAAGGAATCGGAATGGAGTCAAACTAAATCTGATTAGCTGCATCTTCATTGTCTGAATATGTCTGGATAGATATTATATTATGATCTCAAGACAGAGCGAGGATAACATGTGCGAAGACGTTGTAATCGAACCGATGACAGAGAAGTTCATCCTTTGGCGCTGTCTTCATCCCGGACCCCTTTCATCCCGAACCATCGACCGGTGGCCCTCCAATAGCCAGATAGACTGGGAGCGATACCGCACACGGAACATCCCGCTCCTGGTGAAGCTCACCCGAACTTACGGAGCCTGTGCCATTCTGGCGCGTGTCGATGACAGGATCGTAGGACAGCTGCGGTTTTACCCCAGAGTTATCTGGGATATGAGCAGTGCCGGAGAAATGTGTCTCCAGCAGGATTATCCTAATGGCCCTGTTGATGATTTTGCCTATACGGAGTTTCCGCCTCTTGAACGTATCGAAGACCGAACCCTGGCCGTTCACTGCCTCATGACAGGAAGTTCTCAACAGGAAGAGAATCCCTTTCAGCGGAAGGGCATCGGCACGCGCATGGTCAGATTTCTGGTTCAGTGGGCCGTGACCAAAGGGTGGGAGCATATCGAAGTTGATGCCTTCGAGGATATTCCCATGATATACGAGATGACGGGAAGTGCCGGACTCACCTTCTGGCAGAAGCTGGGATTTCGAATTGTCGATCGGAATCCCCATCCGCACCTGCAGGATCGCAACGAGTTCGTCGCGAAACTCGAAGAGCAAGCTGAATCCGTAGGGATTTCTCCGGAGAGAGCGAAAGATCGACTCGTGATGCGTCTCGATCTGACATAGACTGTTTAAAGATTTTCACATCCAGAAATATGAAGAGGGCGTCTGGAAGGGCGATTGGGGTGGTCCCCCGGCAGAGCTCGTCCGGATGATTGCCTTGAAAAAATAGAGATAACCCAAGAGAAAAAGTGGTCGCCTTATCCCTTTAATCTCCATATTTTAGGGAATGATTAAACAAAGTATATTTTTACAAGAAAGAATAGTCTTTGCCGTAGCGGAGCATCTGTTTGACATAATCGGTCGGGTATTCGACCTTGATGTCCACGATCTCGCCGTTTTCGACCACAGGCGTGTAGATCGGGTTGATGAAACCTCCGTATGCAGCCATATTCAGCTTGGAAAATCGTTCGATTACTTCTTTGTGGAGTTCCTGATCGATCTGAACTCCATAGCTCTCGACCAGGTCGCGTGCGGCCTCATAATCCCCCTCGCTGGTAATCCGTTGCACTTCTGCAAGTAGCTCCCCGTAGAGCTGGCGCAGTTTTAGGTAGTCGTTGATCACGAAGTAGGTTTTACGGTCTTTGACCTCTTTGGTAATCACATTCTCGGGTTTGCCTTTATCGTAGACCCAATAGGCTATTAGGGCTCGATCTCTCATATGGGCCTGCTCGATTGTCTTACCGAGCTCGATCCGTCTTAGTTGTGTCATCAGGCCGTTCCGAAGGCTGGAATCATAGTTGGCCTTGGCGGCATCCAGGTTGGGCAACAGGCCGAGCTCGACCATTTTGTCATCCATGATGTAATAGAGAGCGAATAGGTCAGCCCTTGCCTCCTCGATCGGTGAGTGATAATTTTTAAGAGATTCATAGACCACTCCTGGAAGAAGCTGTCCGGACCCATGCCCCAGGACTTCATGAATGTCCGTGCTCAAGTTACTGGCTTGAGATCCGTATTTTTTTGCCCGTTCGAGGATCTCTTCGGAATAGGAAAACTCCTCGCCAAAACCCGAACCCAGCGACGCTTGGTCATAGGCATAAGTGATGTTTTCGAGCGTAACGGATTTTGAGCCATGATTTTTGCGGATCCAGTTGGCGTTGGGCAGGTTGATGCCGATCGGGGTGGAGGGGTAGGCATCTCCTCCGAGCATGGCCGCCGTGATCACCTTGGCGGTCACTCCTTTGACCTCTTTTTTCTTGAAACGGGGATCGATAGGGGAGTTGTCCTCGAACCACTGCGCGTTGGCTGCAATCGTATCCGTCCGTTTTGTGGCCGCCAGGTCCTTGAAGTTGACGATCGATTCCCAAGAACCCTTGATTCCCATGGGATCGCTGTAGACCTCGATAAATCCGTTGATGAAATCCACTCTCGAATCCACATCATTAAGCCACAGGATGTTGTATTCGTCGAACTTTTCCAGGTCGCCGGTCCGGTAGTATTCGATAAGTTTATCTATCACTTGCTTCTGTTGGTCGTTCTCAGCGACGCCGGCCGCTTTTTCCAGCCAGTAGATGATCTTTTCGATTGCCGGTCCGTAAAGCCCGTCGATGGAGGCAACTTCTTCTTTCACTTTTCCGTTTTTCTTTACCACGCGAGAATTTAACCCGTACCAGATCGGCGTGAGATCATCTTTGTCCGAGATGCTTTTGTAATAATTCTCGACCTCTTCCTGGGTGACGTTCTCGTAAAAATTGACGGCGGAGTGGGTGACCAGGTCCTTGGAGGAATCCTGGGATACTTTTTTTGCATCCACAGCCGGATCGAAGATGATGGGCTGCAAGAAGGCGATTAAATCATCGTCCACTCCCTCTGATTCCTTGATTAGAGTGGCGAAATAATCCGCCGTGAATTCCGGGATAAATTTATCCGTTGAAGAATGATGGTGGATCCCGTTCGAAAACCACACCCTCTTGGTATAGACCATGAAATTTTCCCAATTGGGATTGGTGCGGTCCCCCTTATATCCCTCGACGATGGCATCGAGAGTTCTGCGGATCGTTAGATTGTGCTTGTAATTCTGGTCTGTGATGATGTCCCGTCCGCAGAGGGCGGCTTCGCTCAAATAGTAGATCAGTTGTTTCTGATCCAGGGGAAGCTCATCGAATCCCGGGACCTGGTAGCGCATGACCCTCAGGTCGGCGAACTGGTCGATCTGCCATTGGAATTCTTGCGCAGCGACCTCTGCCGGTTGTCCAGCTTTTTTGCATCCTGCCACCAGGATGATCATCAAAAAAGCCATGACCAAAATGAATGATGTTTTGATTTTCATTGTCCAAACCTCGCTTGTTTAGTGTTTGGGACGTCCCCATTAGGGGAAACCCGATAATTTTTTATAAGAAGCCAGTTCGGTTATATAGGGTGTCCCCTATTTCCAGCAAATCGGGGAACAATTATAAATCAATGCTTACGAAAAAACCACCGTATTATTTGAAATTGCGGGCAAAATCCGATTCGGCCGCAATGTACCCGAAGGAAGCCCAGGATTTCCCATCCAGGATTTTTTGGAAGATTTCTTTGGCCTTTTCCTTTTCACCGTTATAGAAATACCAGTTGCCGATCCCATAGGCCATGGCATCGTTCATGATGAAGCTGAACTCTGGATCTGTGAGATTTTCGAGGGGCAGTTCACCTTTGTAGAGGAGACAGAGTTTGTGATAGACCATGCTTTCGATAAGGCTCATCTTGGTTTGAATCGGCATCAGTGCTTCCTTTGCTTCATCTTCCTGGCCGAGGAGACGGAGGGCCATATACAGCCAGTGGGTTGTAGCGACGAGCATATCGTCGTTTTGGGAGGCTTTTATGCCTTCCCGATAGACCCTCAAAGCGTTTTCCAGGTCGTTTTCCAGGTAGTAAGCCAGACCGAGGTGGTACCAGATGTTGGTGTGGAGAGAACTGACAGGAATGTTCTGGGCATTGGGCATGCCGTCAGGCTCGATGATGTCCTCTTTGCCTTCGATAAGGGAGGCGGCTTTCTCGAAGTCCTCGATCGCTTTACCGAATTCGCGGACCGAAATGTACCGGTGGCCGCGGTGACGGTAGAGACGAGCGTCTTCGGGAAATTTTTCGATTCCATCGGTATAGATATCTATCGCTTCTCTGTATTTCCCAAGATAAGCGGTCCGGCGCCCGTACCAGATGAGTGCATCGGAATTGGCGGGTTCTTTTTCGAAATTCGATTTGGCTTCCTCGTATTTCTCCAGTGCCGACTCTGATGGTTCTGCGGAATAAAGATCCTTCCCTAGCAAAGAGGCAGCCTGGATGACCTTTTCTTTTGGGGAGGCTTTGAATAATCCAAAATTAGAAATAGCCGGGGTATTATTGGATTTTTGAATAAGAATCTCAATTTTTTCCGCTTGAACAGGTGGAATACGGAATATTCGTTTGTATCCGATCGTTGTGCCCTTTGCCAACTGGATCCACTCTCTGTTTAAGAGGCCTTTGATTTCAAACTCCGAAATCCTTTGACCGAAACGGATCGGTTCCTGGATCATGATCCGGTCAAAAAGC
>DAOVBT010000120.1 GCA_030670375.1 Candidatus Aminicenantota bacterium
GACAACCTACCGAATCGCCCCGGCCTTTTTCATCCAACAGACAAACACCAAGCTGAAGGCAACCTATGGCACAGGCTTCAAATCCCCCTCTCTCTACCAGCTCTATGCACCTGGAAACGTCTGGGGACCCATCGGAAACGAAAACCTCAAACCCGAAGAAACAACCAGCTGGGACTTGGGAATCGAGCAGGACCTCTGGGCTGGAAAAGTCCGTCTAGGGGGGACTTACTTTTCCAGCCGTTTCGAAAACTTGATCGATTACGACTATACACAAGGTTACATCAACATAGCCAAAGCGTTTTCGAAAGGGATAGAGTTTTTACTTGAATTCTTGCCTGCAGATAACCTGGCTTTTTCCGCTTCCTACTCCCACATCGTGGCAAAGGACCAGAATACGGGAGAGGCTCTCCTGAGAAGGCCAAAAGACAAATTCACCGCCAATCTGAATGTCCGCTTTTTGGCCAAAGGGAGATTCATACTCTCCTTGACACACATCGGTGTAAGGAATGATCAGGAATGGATCGATTGGATCGCGACCAGAGTTCAGATGGACCCCTTCACTCTGCTTAGCGCTGCGATATCCTGGGATATTCTCCCGAATATTCAATTTTATCTCCGCATGGACAACATCATGGATCAACAATACGAATTGATCAAAGGTTACGGAACACCTGGTTTCTCGATGTATGGCGGATTCAAAATCCAGCTTTAAACCTAGATAAAATTTGACATTCTCCCCTTATTTCCCGTATATTAGTGCCTCAAGGGATTCGATGCCTAGGTCATACAAAAAACAATGCAACATCGCATTCCTGTTTATTTTTCTGTTTCTCACCCTGACAATCAACTCTTTTCATACCGAAGACACGCTCAAAAGGTGCGATAACTGTCCTGCGTGTCAATTTCAACATTCCACTTTAATGACCGCTCAGATCCATTTTTTCCATCTCCCACAGCTTTTACCGCTAGAATCGCTTAGAATTTTCGAATCCTTCACTCTCTGTCATCTCTTTTTTATCACACCTTCTTCTCGGTCACCTCCTCAATCCTGATTCACTCTCCTTTTCAAGCCGGGAAGCCTCCCTTTCTCCGGCAATCCAAACCCTTACAGCGAGGAGGTCGAATGACACGAGGAAGAAAAATAACCATCATATTATTCATCGCTTTATTCCTCCCGGTTCACCTAGTGGCCCAAACATCCGAGAATAACGCACTCACCCTGGACCAATGCCTATCCATCGCGGTGCAACAAAATCCGCTCGTGCTTTCTTCGATGCAACAGTACAAAGCGGCGCTGGCTCGTATCAACCAAGCAAAGGCATTTGCTCAGCCATCCCTAAATTGGGATTCGGATCTACAGCCAAAGCTTTTTAATTTCGGAAAAGCGGGGGAATGGTATTTTGGAATCAGTCAAGAAATCGAGTTCCCCGGAAAGAGAAGCCTTAGGGGAAAAATTGCGTCCAAGGAAGCCAGCGAATTTCTCCAAGACATCGAACTTCTCAAACTGGACCTTGTCTTTCAAGTGAAGCAGGCATTCTACCATCTTCTCCTTTCCCAAGAAAAACTCAAGTATGCCCAGCAAAACTTGGAGCTCGCTCAAGATTACTTGCAAAAAGCCGAGCTGAAATATGAAGCCGGGGATGTGGCAAAAGTCGAAGCCCTGAGAGCAAGATTGGAATCCTCGAAAGCTGCAAACGAAGTCCGTTCGGCATCGAACGATGTTCGGTTAGCCAAAGCCATGTTGAACTTCTTGCTCGCACGAAAAAAATATTCTCCCCTCGAAATCCAAGGCAACCTTAAAAGGGCTCCGATCGGCCTGAACGAGGATAAATTGATTGCAAGGGCTTTATCCTTCCGCCCGGAGGTCAAAAGGATCAACATGGGACTTGAAAGGGAAAAGCTCACAAAAAAACAGGGTTACATGAGCTATTTGCCCGACTTTGAATTGGGTGTCAACAAACACCGCATCATCGGGGAAGGTGAATTTTGGGATTTTACCCTGTCCTTCCCGATTCCGCTTTTCTTTTGGCAACCCAAAAGAGGAGAGATCGCCGAGGCAGAGGCAAACATCCAGGCTCTCAAGAGAGATGTCGAACACCTGCAAAATGCCATAACGCTCGAGGTGGAAGAAGCCTACATGAATGCGGTTACCGTTAATAATCAGATCCGTTTGTTCGAGGAGGAAATACTCACCCAAGCCGAAGAGGTTTATAACATGTTTCTCTTCAGCTACCAGGAAGGCGAAATAGGCGGAATTGAATTGATCGAGGCGCGTCGTACGTTGATTGAGGCAAGAATCTCTTATGCCGATGCTCTGTTCAATTACGGCGTGGCCATAGCCGCACTGGAAAAATCCATCGGACAAAAACTAGAAGGAGACGGACAATGAAAAAATACGTCATCAGTGTTTTGCTGATAATAACTGTAATTACTCTCGGGATATCCTGCCGAGGAGGACGACACCGCGCAGAAAATTCCGGGCAAGAGAGTTCCCAAGAACTCCAAAGGCCCCTTGGCAAGCAGAGGGGGCAGCAAAAAAGACAGGCAGTTGGACAAGGATTCGGCAACAGAGCCCAAAATAGAAATGCCGAAAGAGCTTGGGGCCCGGATACTGTTGTGGAATTATCCGCAGAAGAAGAAAACGCCATTGAAATAGAAACGGTTGAAGCGTCATACAAACCCCTGAGGTCACAACTTCAGGCCCTAGGAAAAGTCTTCGCCCATCCACAAAGAAAGGCGATTGTTAGCTATGCATTCCCAGCAAGGATTTCTGAAATCCATGTCCTCATAGGAGACTGGGTTAAAATTGGGCAAAAACTCGTTACCCTTCAGAGCGAAGAGGTGGGAACGGCAAAATCTGACTTTTACAAAGCCATGGCAGATTTCGAGCTGGCAAAGGTGAATCATGAACGGCAAAAAAGGCTTTTCGATCGAGGAGTAGGCGCACAAAAGGATTTTCTTTCCAGTGAGGCAGAGTATAAGGTCGCTGAAGCGAGCCTTGATGCTGCCGAGAAAAAACTCCATGTTTTAGGGTTTTCTGAGCAACAGGTCAAACAGATATCCGAAACACACCAGATAAGCCCGATCATCTCGCTTTATGCTGCCATCAGCGGAAAAATTATCGAAAACAACGCTATACTCGGCGCTATGGTCGACCAAACAACAGAAATCCTGATCATCATGGACCCCTCAGTGCTCTGTATCCATGCCGATATCTATGAAAGAGATATCGCGAAGATACGGATCGGGCAGGAGGTCGAAGCCTCTGTTCCAGCCTATCCCGGAGAAACATTTTCGGGGAAAATCAGCTTCATCGGCGATGTGTTGAACGAAGAAACCCGTACTATCACCGTGCGATCTGATGTCAAAAACAGAGAATATAAACTTAAACCCGGCATGTTTGCCGATATCAACATCATTCTCAACCACCAAAGTGAAGCTCTTGTTCTCCCTATCGAAGCTGTTTTGGCTGAAAAGGGCGAAAACATCGTTTTTCTAAAAGTGGCGGGAAAATACATACCTCAAATCGTCAAAATCGGAGTCCGCAACAGTGGTTATGTGGAGATCCTGGCAGGAATTCAGGAGGGCTCTGAAGTGGTGACCAAGGGAAATTTTCAACTCAAATCCAAACTGTACGAAGATATTCTTAAAAAAGGGCATGTTCACTAGCCAGGTGAACAAGATGTGGAGAAAAAAAGATGATAGATAAAATCATCGATTACGCTCTGAAACATAGGCTTTTAACCATCCTGATTGTGATCTTGGTATCTCTATGGGGAGTAATCGCTTATACAGAAATGCCAAAGGATATCTATCCTGATCTCAATGCCCCGCTTGTGGTTATCATCACTGAAAATCCGGGCATGGCCGCGGAAGATGTGGAACGTCTTATTACATTTCCCCTGGAAAGCTTACTCAACGGGGCCCCTCATGTAACGCGGGTGAGATCTGAATCAGCCACTGGCGATTCCATCGTGACAGTGGAATTTGACTGGGGCATGGATATCTACCTTGCTCGACAGATTGTCTCGAGCAAGCTGGAACTCATCGCAGGGCGGCTCCCGATCGGAACGACTCGTCCGATACTGGGGCCGGTTTCATCCCGGATGGGGGAGATTTTCGAATTCGCTGTAACCGGAGAGGGAACCGATCCGATGGAGCTTCGGTCGGTCGCGGATTGGACGATCCGGTACAGGCTCCAGGGTGTGTCCGGCGTGTCTTTTGTGATCAACCTGGGCGGCTTCATCAAACAATTCCAGGTCCATCTCAAGCCCGAAATGCTCAAACACTACGACATCACGATCAACGAAGTCACCGAGGCGATCGAAAACAGCAACCGCAATTTCTCCGGTGGCATCATCATGAAAGGCTCTCAAGAAGTGCTGATCAAAGGCCTGGGACGCCTAGAATCGCTGGATCACATCAAAAACACGGTTATCACATCAAGAAATAATATTCCCGTGCATGTGATGGATGTGGCCGACGTGAAAATCGGAGGAAAATTCAGAAGGGAATCAGGCAGCCATAACGCCCAAGAATCCGTGTATGTGACCGTCGAAAAACAATATGGAGGCGACACTCTCACAGCTATCGGCAACATAAAAAATGCCCTTTCTCAGATAGCTAAGGACCTCCCTGAAACAATCAAGATTAAACCCTTCTATGATCAATCCAAACTCATCTTAAAATCTATTGAACATGTGGAAATCTCCATCCTGGAAGGCGCCATTCTAATTGTTTTGGTCATGATCTTTTTCATGTGGAATTTGCGAAGCTCCTTGATTGCCTCTTTGACCATCCCCTTTTCCATACTTATCGCACTGGTGTTCATGGCCATATTCGGGATAGGTCTGACGGTGATGTCAATAGGAGGATTGGCCATAGGAATCGGCAAGGTCGCTAATGGTTCTATCATCATGGTTGAGAATATTTACCGGGTGCTCAAGGAAAAAAAAGGCCAGGCTTCCACCCTAGCCCTCACTTCTGAAGCAGCTAAAGATGTGGGGAAATATCTCTTTTCCGCCAATCTCATCATTATTCTCGTGTTTTTGCCTCTTTTAACGCTCCGTGGGATCGAAGGCGCCATGTTTCGGCCCACAGCCTTTGCCGTTGCTGCTGCCCTTTTCGGTTCCCTCATTCTCAATATCACCTTGAAACCTGTCCTGGCATCCATGATCCTGACAGAAAAACACATCAAGGAACGAAAAAATCCGGTCACAGAATTCCTGAGCAAAAAATACAGGATCATACTTTCCGGAGCTCTCCAGCACAAACGGACCGTCTTGATCGTTTTTTTGATTCTCATCATAGGGGCTGGTATCTCCTACACCTTCCTGGGTAAGGAATTCGTGCCCCCCCTGGATGAGGGCGCCATCATGGCTTCAACCGTGATGCTCCCCGAGACTTCTCTGGAAGAGTCCATAAAAATGGGGACGCACATCGAAAAATTATTCCTCTCATTCCCAGAAGTGTTATCTGTTTCTCGTACCACAGGTACTGCTGAGGGCTCTGAACATCTCCATCCCGTTAACCACAGCCATTACAACATCGAACTCCTTCCCAGAGAAAAGAGAAAAAGAGGTTTTGAAGAAATAACACAAGCCATGCGAGAAGAATTGGATAAGATCCCTGGCATCGCTTATATTTTTGAACAGCCGATAGCCAATAAACTGGCCGAGATGCTGACCGGTATCGAGGGACAATTATCCGTTAAGCTTTTCGGTTTGGATTTACACACCCTGAATGACAAAATCGAAGAAATCCACAATGTCATGGCAGAAATCCAAGGAGTGGCGGACCTGCAGATCGAGCAAACAACAGGCATCCCCCAACTGGTTATAAGCCTCAATAGAAACAAATTAGCTCGCTTCGGAATTCCGGTGAGTGATGTCGCTGATATCATCGAGACTGCTCTTAACGGTATCGAAGTGACGGATGTCTACGAGGTGGACAGGATCACATCTGTCCTCATCCGGCTTCCTGAGAAGTATCGAAATGACGAGGAGGCCATTAAAAACCTCCTAGTAGACGCGCCGAACGGGGAGAGAATCCCCCTTTCTGAGCTAGCGGAGATAACCAAGAGTGAAGGCCCGCAAACCATATTCCGCGAGAATTTGATGCGTCGCAAGATCATCCTTTGCAACGTGGTGAAGAGGGATATCGGGAGTTTTGTCAGCGAAGCCAGAGAAAAAATCGAACAAGAGGTTGACCTTCCTCCTGGGTATTTTGTTACCTTTGGCGGACAATTCGAGAGTCAGCAGAGAGCGATGAGCCACCTGACGACTTTGATGTTCATCATGATTCTGATCATTTTTGTTATACTTTTCTCCTCCTTCGGGTCCATCTGGCAGGC
>DAOVBT010000165.1 GCA_030670375.1 Candidatus Aminicenantota bacterium
CAAGATCCATCATGGGCAAGCACGACTTCTCCAGGGGCAAAAGTGAACAATTACGGCGGCAAGGCAGGGGCTTCTACCGCGGAAGCCCTGCTGCAAGTTTTTGGTTTCACATCCTTCCTCATCCCTCTGGCGCTCATTTACATCGGATTGCAGATTATTCTTCCCAAAGAAGATAAACGCATCCTCTCGAGGACCTTGGGGATTGTTTTTCTTGTATTTATCCTATGCGCTCTCCTGTACACACTTTTCCAAGATGTGAATTGGCGAGGAGCCCGTTTGGCATCCGGGGGTTTCATCGGGAATGTTCTGTCTTCTTTTTTTGTCCAATATTTTAACCATGCAGGGACGATCCTCCTTCTGATCGGTCTGCTTATCTTGTTTTTCATCTTCTCCACTCAGCTTTCTATCAGCAAGATGGCCCAATTCTTCTCCAAAATAATACAGTTTATTTTTAAAGAAGTCCGCATCCGGATCACACGCTACCAGAAAGCCAAGCGCAAGGAAAAAATGAAAAGAAAAGTCATCGAAAAGTATGCGGCCCCTAAACCTGGACAGAAAAAGGAAGCCTCCGTACAATCCCCTCCTCCTTCCCCTCCGAAAGAAAGACCTCTTTTTCCTGAGATGGAAAAGAAAGGAGATTACAATTTTCCTCCGTTTAACCTTCTCGATTCCGGAAAAGAATCGGAACAAATCGACAAAACCGAGCTTTACGAAAAAAAACAAGCCATCGAACAAAAACTCCGAGAATTCCGGATCGAAGGAGAGGTGAAAGAATACCACCCCGGCCCGGTCATCACCACGTATGAATTCTACCCCCAACCTGGGGTCAAAGTCAGCCAGGTGGCAAGCTATGCGGAGGACCTCTCGCTTGCCCTCAAAGCCGAAGCGGTACGGATACAAAGAACACCGGGGAAATCTTCCCTCGGCGTGGAGGTTCCCAACAACAAGAGAGAGGTCATTAAAGTCCGGGATCTGATCGAAACAGAAACTTTCATGAGATCAAAGACAAAACTGGCCATCGCCCTAGGAAAATCCGTGCATGGTGAACCATATATCTCAGATCTCTCTATTATGCCTCATCTCTTGATCGCCGGCGCCACAGGATCAGGAAAGAGCGTTGCTCTTAATACAATCATCACCAGCATCCTGTACAAAGCCAGTCCAGAGGAGGTCAAACTCATCCTTATCGATCCCAAACGGCTGGAATTTTCGATCTATGATGGCATTCCCCACCTTCTGTGTCCTGTGGTCAAAAATCCCAGAAAGGCCGAAGCCGTCCTGCTGGACGTCATAAAAAAAATGGAGGCCCGTTACCACAAGCTGGGATTGCTCCGTGTGCGAAACATCGAACAGTACAACAAACAGGTCCACAGCCTTTTAAAAGAAAAAAAGGGGAAGATGGAAGAGGAGGGGATGGAAGACCTCAAGCCCTTGCCGTATATTCTTGTTATCATCGACGAGCTGGCAGAGCTGATGATGATCGGCGCACAAGAAGTGGAATACTGCATTGCCCGGCTTGCTCAATTGGCAAGAGCTGTGGGAATCCATCTTGTTATGGCCACACAACGGCCATCGATCGATGTGATAACAGGTACGATCAAGAACAATTTTGCCTGTCGCATCGCATTCCGTGTCCCTTCCAAAATCGACTCCCGGATCATCATCGACAGCGCAGGAGCGGAAAAACTCCTGGGTATGGGAGACATGTTGTTTATACCTCCCAACGATCCCCGGATCATCCGTCTCCATTGCTCCTTTGTGTCCCTCCCAGAAATCAACCGTTTGATCAAATTTGTGAAAGACCAGGGCAAACCCACATATGACGAAGAAATCATAAATGTCCTCAAACGTCCGGCCTCCCATGTCGTGGAAAAACCCGTTGAAAAAGACTCCATGTTTGAAAAGGCTGTGGAACTCGTGCTTCTCACCGGGCAAGCCTCTGCCTCCTACCTGCAAAGAAAACTCAAGCTGGGTTATGCCCGAGCGGCCCGTATCCTCGATCAGATGGAACAGGAAGGAATCGTCGGCCCTTCCGAAGGAAGCAAGCCTCGGGAAATCCTGGTCAGCCGTGAAGCCTACATGAGGAAGCAAAGCGAGGAGGTATGATTGTTCCGCCGCAGACATCAGAAAAAGCAGGCAAAAAAAGCCCTGGCAGATGAGACCCTCCAAACAGCTCTCAACAGAGCCTCTTCCCAGCACTTTCAAAAATTTGATGCCACCACAAAAGATGTTCCCTGGGATCAGATAAAAGAAAAAGCCAAGGCGATCAGGGAAGACTGCATCAAGCGCCTTCCCCAACTCATCCAACAGTTCACCAGGGAAGCTCAAAAGGTCGGCACCCATGTCTATCGAGCCGCGACTCCCTCCGAAGCACTTCTGGCTATAGAAAAAATACTCAAGGAAAAAAAGGCAAAAAATATCGTCAAATCCAAATCCATGGTCAGCGAAGAGATCTATCTCAACCACTTCCTGGAAAAAAAGGGGTACAGGGTCGTCGAAACAGATTTGGGCGAATGGATCATCCAACTGGCCGGAGAAAGGCCTTCCCACATCACTGCCCCTGCCCTTCACAAGACAAAAGAAGAAATCGCAAAACTCCTCAGTGAGCGCCTGCAATTGGAGGTTCCTCCAGACCCAAAAGAAATCGTAAAGCTGGCCAGGGCACAACTCAGGAAAGAGTTTATTCAGGCAGATGTGGGCATATCTGGAGCCAACCTGGCCGTAGCCGAATCAGGAACCCTCGTGATCGTGAGTAACGAAGGCAACGCCAGGCTGGTCACTTCCCTGCCACCCGTTCATATCGCTGTGATCACAGCAGAAAAATTTGTCGAAACCCTCGAACAGGCCACGTCGTTGGTGAAGGCTCTGGTTTTGGCCTCATCAGGTCTCAAATTGACCGCTTATGTGTCTTTCATTACGGGAACAAGCCGTACGACCGACATCGAAAAACAGCTCGTCATCGGAGTGCACGGTCCAGAAGAACTTCATATCATAATCCTGGACAACGGAAGATTGGAGGCAAGAAAGGATCAAGACCTTAATAAAATCCTTTCCTGTCTCAAATGTGGGGGGTGCATGCTCGTCTGCCCGATTTTCCAATCCTTGGGCGGACATGTCTATGGTGGTCCGGTTTATCCGGGCGGGGTCGGTCTTCTTCTTACATCCTTGACTCATTCCATAAAAAAATCCTCGGAAGGTTGGGATTTCTGTTCCGATTGCAAAAAATGTGAGGAATTTTGTCCGGTGGGTCTCCCCACGGGTGAACTTCTCCTGAGGCTAAAGGGGAAAAAGGGTCCAAAATTATGGGAATGGGCCGTTTCAACGCTCCTCCGGAAAAAAAACCTGGCCGACCCCGGTATCAAGCTCCTGTCCATTCTCCAGAAGCCGTGGCTTAAGGACGGATCTCTCGAAAACCTGCCTTTTTCTTGGGCAAAAGGAAAGTCCCTCCCCGCTTTGAAATCAGAAAAACATCCTGCTCGAGAGGAAAAAAACAAAGGCAAAAAGGTCTATTTCTTCGAGGGATGTCTGGCTGCTCTTTTTTTTCCAGGTATCCGAGAGGCTGTTTTTGCAAGCCTTTCCCAACTTGGGTATCAGGTGGTTTCGCCAGAAGACCGTGTTTGCTGTGGTGCACCCAGTCTTCATCTCGGACATGAAAAAGACGTCAAAAAACTGGCAAAAAAAAACCTGGAATCCTTCGCTAGAGAGAATCCTGACATTATTCTTACCATTTGCCCGACGGGAAATGCCATGCTAAAAAAGACTTATCCCCGTCTTTTTCCTGGATCGGAAGCATGGGTGGAAAAGACCTATGATTTCACGGAATTTGTGGTCAAAAAGGGCCTTATTCCCGATGGACACTCAGCCCAAAAGATAAAAGAGGTTTTTTATCATTACCCCTGTCACTATGTGAACGAACTGGGATTACGAGAGGAACCTCTGAAACTTCTGCAATCGATCGGCTACAATCCTGTTGTGGAAGAAGAACCTTTTGCCTGCTGCGGTTTCAGTGGAATTTTTTCGTTTAAAAACCCAGAGCTAGCATCCCACCTTTGGCAAAAAAAGGGAAAAAAAATAAAAAAACAGGAAATAACCACGATAGCCACAGATTGCCCGGGATGTCTTTTTCAATTCAAGGCATGCTTGGGAAAAGAAACGGACTCCTATGAAGTCTTTCACACGGCAGAGCTTTTTGCACGACACTTGAGTACCACAGACACTTTGCATCCCGTGCAAAAATAAGCAACAAAACGGGGGATGGTATCGATAGTATTTATAAATAGTTCAGGCTGTTTTGCCTGGGCTATTCACGAGCCAAGACCCTCCACCCCACCCTAGTATTAATGGATGCAAGGCAGTGGCCCATGATGCTGTAGTGAACTGCCGCAAGTGGGCTGCAACGAAGTCGATGTGGTGAGATTGGCTCGCCCAAAGGGTAAAAACTGCTGATAAAGATATAAATTGATTTGAATATTTTGTTTTTGTAAAAAAGAAAGTATCAGCAGTTTTTATAAATAATCCAGGCTAGTGGATGGAATAGCTGGAGAGGGATTGTTCTGTCTCCAGTTTGATCTGCTGCCATTTTTCCTCTGGAACAGAAAAAAAGGCATCCACAATATAGGGATCGAACTGAGTCCCGCGGACTCGTTCAATCTCATCGAAGGCCACTCTAAAACTTTTCCCTCTTCGATAGGGCCGGTCCGATGTAATGGCATCCAGGGTATCGGTGATGGCAAAGATCCTCGCTTCCAGAGGAATTTCTTCCTCTTTAAGGCCGTACGGATACCCTCGTCCGTCATAGCTTTCATGATGGAAGAGGACCACTCGGGACGCTTTTTGTAAAAACATGAATTCCTCGACCATTTCATAACCCAAGAAGGGATGTTCTTTGATGATTTCCCTCTCTTTATCCGTCAAGGGTCCGGGTTTCCTGAGGATGGAGTCAGGGATTCCGATCTTTCCGATATCGTGGAGCAAAGCGCCTCTCTCGATCTCGACAGAGAAGGCTCTGTCATCTATCCCCAGCGCTTTGGTCAGAAGAAGAGTGTATCGAGCGACAAGCTGGGAGTGCCCGACTGTGTCCTCATTGCCATCTGTCGCTGCAATCAAATACATAAGATCGGAATGAAGATAAGCCTTGTTCTCCAGGAAGAGTTTGTCGGAGGCATAAAAAGAATCCCGATTCACGGACTCATACCGGCGGCTGATATCTCGGAGGATTTTTTTGGCAGAAGATATCTTCCTCGATCTATCGATTTCCATAAGTTGCGGAGCAGATTCCTGTACTTCTTGATACAAGAAACCCAAGCGCGACAACAACATCTGGCTTTCCTTCGCATTCGGAATGCCCTTTTGCTCCGTTGGAAAAGAGTAGCCCAAATCATTCCAGGTCAAACCGGGGTAGTATGATGTTTTCATCCCGTGTTCGTCTTCTATCACAAGGATCCTAGGTTGCTGGTGTAGTATTTTCTTTTCCATTAGTACGCGTTTAGTCGGTAGATGGGTAGAAAAATTGAAATTTCTCCCCTATGGAGAA
>DAOVBT010000249.1 GCA_030670375.1 Candidatus Aminicenantota bacterium
GGGTGCATCCTCAAAATACTCTGTGGATTGGACAGTCCAGTAAGGCGAGATGAAACTCGGGTTCCCGACCACTGGAAGCTCGCGGAACTGCAAGACGATTCTCAGTGCTACGGCGGCCTGCGCGTCCTTCCTGACTTCATGATACTGAATCACCCCGTAGGCTCCGAGTGCAGCGATGCAAAAAGATGTCACAAGGATCTTCAACGACGGCCGGAAATACCGTTTCAGAAATCCGTCCTGGCCTCGTCCGACCCCAAAACGCCAGAAGAGAATAAAACTCAGAATAGCGAACATGTAGAATCCAATGCACAGGAAGCACAGGCTTCCCAGGATGAACACAGAGTAGACGATAAGCGCGACGACTCCCACAATATTGAGAAAAGCGATAAAAGTGTTGGTCCTTTCGAAGCTCTTGGATGGAAAAACCGCACCAAGAGCGACAAGCGCGCCGACGATCAGGCCAAAATACCCGATCGGAATCCCCACTACCTGAGCGATAGTCGCAAAAGCTGAGCTGTCGCAGTTGAAAAACGCACTGATGTCACAGAAAGATCCTTCAAAGATGTTCTCGGGGTAATTGGCGAGAAAGAAGTGCCGTATGGTGAGGAAAGACGCCGCCATCATGCCGATACCTGAGACAAAGCTGACTATCCTGGGCCACCGCATACCATCTAGTGTTAATGTCTGTTCCATATCAAAATTCTCCGATGAATATTCTTGAAAATTCCAGTTTAGAGTACCCATTTTCCGGCTGTAAATCAAGGATTCTGCTTAAATTCATTTACGGATTCGTATTCATTATTAGAGATGGCTCGTTCATTTCCTTTTTCTCTCATTCCCCTCTGCAGTTTCCTTGACCAAAGCTTTTTCCTGTGATAATAGCAGTGTAATGGATTATTCAAGATTCACGTATTTCCGGAATATCACTTAATACTTTGAGTTTTTGCGAAAACAGGTGACGACATGAATACAGATGTCCGGAAGGGAAAAAGGTTCCGGCTCAGCTTATCCGCGTCCATTCTTTTAGGGCTTGTCCTGGGGATTCTCTGTGGATTATTTTTCGGAGAATACTGCCGCGGCTTGTCAATCATCGGGTATGCCTTCATCAAGCTTCTTCAGATGTCGATACTGCCTTACATCATAGTGTCATTGATCGTCGGAATCGGGTCCCTTTCTTTCAAAGAATCAAAGTTGTTCGCTCTCAAAGGCGGGCTTTGGATTTTAGTGTTCTGGGCGATCGGATTGGCGATTGTCCTCGCGCTGCCCCTGACTTTTCCTGCATTCAAATCTGCTTCATTCTTCAGTCAAAGTCTGCTCCAAACACAAGAAAAAATCGATTATTTGAATCTTTTCATACCCTCTAATCCGATCCGCTCGATGGCTAATAACATCATCCCCGCGGTTGTCGTGTTCAGCATCGCCGTAGGCGTGGCTCTCATCGGATTGAAAGACAAGCAGAACTTGATCCAGCCCCTTTCGATTTTGAGCAAAGCCCTCACAAACATAGCCCATTTTATGGTGAAATTGGCTCCCATCGGCGTATTCGCCATTTCTGCAAGCTTTGCCGGGACCATGACATTAGAAGAACTCGGACGCCTAAATACTTACTTCATCACCTATTTTGCTGCTGCACTCTTCCTGACATTCTGGGTCTTGCCGATGTTTGTCGCAACGCTCACGCCTTTCAAATACAAAGATATTCTCGGAACGGCCAAAGACGCCCTGGTCACAGGTTTCACCACTGACAACTTATTTATCATTCTTCCAATATTGATCCAGAACTGCAAAGACATGTTTCAAAAATATAAATCGGAACAAAAAAAATCATCATCTTTTATCGATATCATCATTCCTGTCTCCTTCAATTTTCCTCACATCGGAAAACTTCTTGCCCTGTTATTTATCCTGTTTTCAGCATGGTTCTACGGAAATCCTTTGTCAGTGACCAAATACCCTGCCATGGCCCTCTTAGGATTGCTCAGCTTCTTCGGGAAGGCCTACGTTGCCATCCCTTTTCTGCTGGACAGCATGCATATCCCCTCGGACATTTTCAGCCTGTATGAAATAGCCGCCGTGGTGACCGGAAGATTCTCGACCTTGCTGGCTGCCATGCATTTGCTGGCCCTTGCTCTTGTGGCTGCAAGCGCCATCTCTGGTCTACTGGAAATAAAATTCAAAAAGATATTGACCTTTGCGGTGACCACATTTGCGCTGCTTGGAATACTGATAACGGGTGTCCGTATTCTTCAAAACCGCGTCCTGAAATATGAATACACTAAAGACAAGGTGATAGCCGGTATGCAATTGCTCCTTGATCCTGTGGAAGCAACTGTTCATAAAACCGCCCCTCCTGGTCCCCCTATTTTAAGGCCAGGGCAATCCGTCATGGACAGAATACAGGAGAGCGGAGTTCTTCGTGTCGGCTACGATGCGAATAAAATGCCTGCTTCTTATTTCAACGCCGACGAAGACCTTGTCGGATTCGATATCGATATGGCACACCAGCTCGCAAAGGAACTCGGCGTCAACCTTGAGTTTATCCCTTTTGAATACCAAACAATGATCGAGCATCTCAGAGAAGGACAATTCGATATCATCATGTCCGCCATTCCCATCACGACATCTCTGCTCAAATATATGCCTTTTTCTGACTCTTATCTGGATTTAACACTCGCGCTGGCTGTAAAGGATTACAAAAGACATGAATTTGCCAGGTTAGAAGACATTCAAAGTGTCAAGGGACTGAGGATAGGCATTCATTGGAGGTATTCTTATTTTCATGAGAAAGCCAAAAGCGCTTTTCCCCTCGCTGAAGTAGTGAGCATTAACTCTATCCAGGACTATTTTGGAGGTAAAAGAGACGATATCGATGCTCTTCTCATCAGTGCCGAGGGAGGTTCGGCCTGGACCTTACTGCATCCAGAGTATCAGATCGTTATTCCCAAACCCACTGTCATTAAACAGCCGATAGGGTACCCTGTCGCAGCAGGTGACCTGGAGATGGTCAATTTCTTGAACCGTTGGATCGATTTGAAGAAGAAGGATGGGACGATCGAACGGATCTACAATTACTGGATCTTGGGTGTGGGGGCTTCCGAAAAAGAATCCCGCTGGTCTATCCTCCGGAACATCCTCCACTGGGTTGACTAATCCAGGCTATAAAAAAGTCAGAAACGAAAGACCAATCCGCCTATGAATTCCCCCTGATTCATGTACTGGTTAAGGGGTATGACATAGCACCAGCCCCAATAATCGCAAAAGATATAATCGCTTGTGTTGATGTAGGTCGGAGTCCATTTGGCTTGAAACCGCAAGCCGACCATATCATGGAACATCACCTTGATACCGCCTCCAAGACTCCATGAAAAGCGAGTTTCTCCTGAGATATTCGGCTTGGGATCAAAGTATGTGGCACCCAGGCCTATCAGAATATAAGGCTGCACTCTGGACATGCCATTCTTGAGTAAAATGACGAAGTTCAAGTGATACTGATCCACATGGACATCGAATAATTCTAATCCAGCCCCACCTAACAAACTGGCTCTCAATAGGCTGTCCTCACGGCTCCACATGAATTCCACCTGGAAATGACTTCTTGTCACGATCCCGAAAGTCAATCCATACGTGAGTCCATCGTCAAATGAAAACCTGACAAAATCCTCTCCGGTGACGCTAAAGTGGCCACCTGTGCGAAGACCTGCGAAGGTCATAAATTCGAATTGTGTAGCCCCTGCTGTTTTCGACACAAATGCCATCAAGATGACAACAAATAAAATTTTTGCTTTTTTCACGACTCTTCTTCCTTTCTTAAAGAAATTTTTAAATTCTTATTCAACTCCTGAAATTTGTATATCAACGGTACCGAATGAACTGAAATGCCACCGAATACTTCACTCAAATTGTTCAGCGTGTTTTATTCAAGCGGCATTTATGAAACATTCTGTAATCCGATTACCGCAAATGTATTAGTAATGATCTGATCTCGTTCAATCAATCCATTCGTCGATCAGTGGCAATTCGGAAGAGATTTTCAAATCTAAAATCAAGAGAATCAGGTTCTCCAGTTGAAAGAACTTGGCTACGACCTTCGAAGGCAGCACTTTATCCATTTTTTTGAAATACGCTCTGCGCAGTTTAATCCTCTTCTGTCGAAGTTGGAATGCCTTTTCCATTAATTCCTTGGCCTTCTCATCGGTCAGGGTCTGGTAGTGTTCAGCATAATCCTTGATCATGGCCAATCGTTCATCTCCGATCTTTGTGAGCTCAAGGTCGTATTCCCTATAAATCGGCCAGAAAACACCTGTCTGCTCTTCCGTAAAATCCATCACTTCAGTAATGATTCCCACTTTTTCTTTCTTGAT
>DAOVBT010000147.1 GCA_030670375.1 Candidatus Aminicenantota bacterium
CTCCTGTGCGAGGTCGTAGACTAGTTGGCTCTTCTTGCATGCCGAAAAGCCCAAAACCAAAAGGCAGAGGACAATGACCAGCCGACTTTTAAAAGTTCGTCTCGTTTCCACAACAGACATCCTCTGCTTTATAACACAAAATGAATCCCCCATCAAACAGGATTGATTTTTGAATCCGTTTGGTGTTATTTTCAAGTTTTTGAATTTTTTGTGTTTGGATTTTTTGTTGACAGGTTTTGCAGCAATCTTGATAATATGAGGGTATCTTTAAAAAGTCGAAGGAGTGAACCCATGAAAGCTTTCCGCACAACAACAAAATTCAAAGGATTATTCTTAATCTCGGCCTTATTTCTGATATCTGTTTCCTTTCTGCTGTTTTCCTCGACCACTCAAGATAATCCTCCATTCAGGGAATGGGAAGAGGTCGAATCGGGCTGTACGAGCATCATGGTGGGGAAACTGGCCTCGACCGACGGCTCGGTCATCACCTGCCACACATGTGATGGGAATTACCGGACCTGGGTGAAAATCGAGCCTTCTGCAGAACATTTTGAGGGAGCCATGGCCAAAGTCTACACAGGATTGATGCACACGGAAACGTCATGGGATCTGAGGGACATTACAGAAAAAGGGGAAATACCCCAGGTAAAAGAAACCTTTGCTTTTCTCAACACCGCCTATCCCTGCATGAACGAGCATCAATTGGCCATCGGGGAGACCACGATCGGAGGCAGGAGAGAGCTCCGCAACCCGGAGGGCATGTTCATGATCGAGGAACTGGAGCGCATCGCACTCCAGAGATGCACAAATGCCCGGGATGCCATCCGGCTCATCGGGAAACTCGTTAAAGAATACGGATATGGAGACTGGGGTGAGTGCATCACTATCGCTGACACTAAAGAAGTCTGGCATCTTGAAATTTTCGGGGAAGGTCTTTTAAAAAAGGGGGCGATATGGGCCGCGGTCCGCATCCCTGACGATCACATCGGGATCTCCGCCAACATCCCCAGAATCGCCGAGTTGGATCTGGATGATCCCGACCACTACATGGCGTCCGACAATGTTCTCTCATACGCGGAAAAAAAGGGCTGGTGGGATACCAAGAGCGGAGAGTCCTTCAAATTTTGGAAAGCCTACAGCGGCAGGAAACCGTTTTCGAGCAGGGAGTATTTTGTTTTTAACACGCTGGCTCCTTCATTCAACTTGGACTTTGAGGCCGAGGAGCTTCCCTTCTCTGTGAAACCGGATAAAAAAGTATCGGTTAGAGATGTCATCAAGATGTACCGGGAAACTTATGCTGGGACAGATTGGGACATGACCCAAAACCTTATGACCAAAGCCCGACGAGGCAAAGAGATGGTCAAAAACCCGATCGCCAGTCCTTGGATGTCCTATGATATGTGGAACCTCCTCAACACCCTAAAACCTGGAGTTGTAGAGCGGTATCGGACAATCGCAATTGCCGGATGTTCCTATTCCCACATCACCCAATGTCGGGATTGGCTCCCTGATCCTGTGGGAGGCATTTGCTGGTTCGCTTTTGATAATCCCGGCCAAAGCGTAAGGATTCCGATATTTGCAGGAGTGACAGAGCTTCCCCCCAGTTTTGAGGTGTGCGCCCAGCACCGGTTTCGCAGCGATTCGGCAGCCTGGGCCTTCCGAAGAGCCAACAAACTTGCGACGTTTAAATGGGGACAAGCAAAAGAACATATTGAAAAAGCAATACAAGAATTCGAGGAGAAAGCTTTTACCGACCTGCCCGATATCGAAAAAAAAGTTTTGGAGCTTTACAACGGCGGTAAAACGGAAGAGGATATCCTCAAAGCCAAACAATATCTCACCAAGTACACCAACGATTTTGCCCGCGCGGCCATAAATAAATACTGGGAACTGGGAGACAAATTCTGGGCCTTTCTTGCAAGAGGATATTGACCGCCTATTTCCTTAGAAGCCTTATTGACTCAGTTTCCTATTGCTGATAACCTTTTACTGACCAACCAACGGCGAGAATGAGCGATGGAATGCCCCAAATGCACCTTTAAGAATCCAGATAACACACGATTCTGCGGTAACTGTGCGTCTCCCCTCCAACAGGAAGACGGATTTTCCTCACTGACCAAAACCCTGCAAGTGTCGACCAATCAGCTTATTCAAGGCAGTATCTTCGCCGGGAAATACAAAATCCTCGAAAGATTGGGAATCGGGGGAATGGGAGTCGTTTACAAGGCGGAGGACACCAAACTCAAACGGACGGTTGCGCTAAAATTTCTATCGCCAGAGCTCACGCAGAATGAACGGGCGAGAGAGCGTTTTGTCCATGAGGCACAGGCCGCGTCTGCTTTAGATCACCCAAACATCTGCACTATCCACGAAATCGACGAGACCGAGGAAGGGCAGATGTATATTGCCATGGCCTTCTACAGGGGAGAGAGTCTCAAGGAGAGGCTTTCAAAAAGTCCGCTGAACCTGAAAGACACTTTGGACATCGCTATCCAGGTCTCCAAGGGATTGGCCAAAGCCCATGAGCACGACATCGTTCACCGTGATATCAAACCGGCGAACATCATGATGACGGATGATGGACTGGTCAAGATCGTTGATTTTGGAGTAGCCAAACTCTCGGGATCGACACGGGTCACAAGAGATGGCACGGCAGTGGGCACAGCGGCATACATGTCGCCGGAACAGGCCCGGGGGGAAGAAGTCGATCAAAAGACGGATATCTGGTCGTTGGGAGTCATGTTATCGGAGATCGTGACGGGGGAACCTCCGTTCAAAGGGGAAAACGAGCAGGCTATCTTGTATTCCATCTTGAATAGGGAGCCACACACCGTCAAAGGATTGGAAACAGCCGTTCCAAAGGAACTGGAACAGATCATTCGACAGGCCCTGTCCAAAGATCCCAAAAAAAGATTTTCTTCTGCGAAGGAATTGTCTCAAGTCCTGGAAGGTTTGAAGTTGAAATTGATCACAGGGGCAACTTTCCCCACACGGACGGTTATCTTCCGTCAACCGCGCAAGCGCCTGATAATCGGGAGTGCTTTTGCGGTATTTGTGCTTGCAACAGCGCTCGTGACCTGGATGCTGACACGGCCAAGCCTTGCCTTCAACGAGCGGGATAAATTGCTCGTTGCCGATGTGGACAACCAAACAGGGGATTCTGTGTTCGACATGGCCCTTCAGACAGCCATCGAGGCAGACCTCCAGCAATCCCCTTTTGCCAGTATCTTCGATAAGGGGCAGGTGGCAGAAACCTTAAAACTGATGAAATTGGCCCCTGGCTCTCATATAGACGAAGAACTGGGCTCTGACATTTGCCGGTTTTCTGGGGTCAGGGCCATGATCGTTCCACGAATCCTCAAAGCTGGAGAAGCTTACGAACTGCAGGCTATTCTGATCGATCCAAGACGGAATAGACACGTGGATAGAATCCGTGTTACGGCCCTCGGTCGTGAAGAGGTGCTTCTTAATGCCATCGACAAACTGGCCCGGCAGGTGCGTTCTCGTCTAGGCGAGTCTCTAAACTCCATTGAAGAGGCGGATAAAGCTATCGCTCAGCATACCACGTCCTCATGGGAGGCTTTACACTACCTTTCGATGGGACAGGCGAAATGGAATGAAGGCAAATTCAAGGATGCTGCCTCTTTTTTCGAGCTTGCCCTAGATAAGGATCCGAAGTTTGTGGCTGCAAGGGGATCGCTTGGCCTTCTGCTCATACAGTTCTTGAACCAAAAAGAAAGAGGGAAAAAAGAGCTCAAACAAGCCTTCGAAGACGCAGAAGGCATCACACAGCAGGAATATCTGCTGATAAAGGCCGTCAACCTGTGGCATGTGGATGAAGATTATGAGGCTGCTTTGGAGGAATACCGGATTCTTCGCGAACTCTTTCCGGACATCATGCAGGGTTACAACAATGCCGGAGTCATCCTCCGCAATCTTGGACGGTTGGAAGAAGCTGTCGCCATGTTCGAGATGGCAGCAGATGTCGCCCCGCGAAACAGTCTCCCGTTGGCCAATCTGTGGTGGACCTACCTCACATCCTTAAAAGATCCGGTTTCAGCAGAAGAGGCAGGACGCCGTGTCGTGGATTTGGGGCCTGAGATCGCCATCCACCACCACTGGTTGGGATACGCTTTGGCCGCACAAGCAAGATATGACGAGGCGGTCGATTCCTACAAAAAAGTCCTATCTCTCGAATCCCAACATCCTTGGGGATTGCCGAACATGGCCTATATCCTGTTGGCTGCCGGAAGGGCTGCAGAGGCTGTGCCGTATTTCGAGCAAATCCGGGAACTCGTTCAACAAGAACGTATGCAGGATTATTATCCCTCGGTTTGTTTTTATTTGGCCTTAGCCTTGAGAGAATCGGGAGAAGAAGGGGCCGCCAAGGAAATCGCAGAAGAAGGAAAAAACTATCTTATCGAGGATGTCGGAGAGACCTGGGAAGCGGCATGGATACCACTTATGATGGCAAAACTGGAGATGGCAAGCGGGAAGGACGACAGGATTGACGAATATGTTAGACAGGCCAAGTCGCTGGGACTGAACGACCAAGGAGCCTATATCTATCTGGCCGAGGTTTATGCGTTATCCGGCAAATCAAACGAGGCCATCGACACGTTAAAGCAGGTCCTTGATTCCGGACATCCGGATCCTTACTTCTTGCGGATTTTTCCTGCTTTTCACTCTTTGCAGACCGATCCCAATTTTCGAGCACTCTTTCGTTCTGAGTAAACTTATTTTTCCAGGCGTTTCACCGTCAATGTCAATCTTTTAACGGATTGGATGTCTACTTCGTCTCCGGGACCAAAAGAAGCATCGCTCTCGGCATTCCACAGTTCCCCATGGACAAAGACTTTGCCCTTTTTCCCTTCCCACTCCTTCACTTCAGCGATAAGTCCAATCATACCTGATTCTCCTGTAGGAGACCGCCTCTGTTTTTTGGTGATCAACCAGATCAGCGGGATGACCACATGTTCTGCAAACTCAAACAGAACATAAGCAATGATTAATATAAGCAGGACTTTTAGCATCTGATTTTTCTCTTCCGCATGTTATCCAGAACAAATGGGTATGCTTCAAGGTATTCCAGTTCAAGCTGTGAATGAATACCGCTCTCCTCGAGCAACTTCTCAAATTCGTTGATCTCCTCCCGGGAAAAAAGGTCGCCCATCAGAGCCGGCCAAGTTCTTACTCCTAATTTCTCCAGTTCCTTCAGAGCAGTCAGCGGGAAACGAAAGAAGTCATTTTGTGCCCCTGTCATATGCTCGAAAGAATTGTGATCAATTCCCTTTAAACAAATCCGAACTTTCAGATTCGGAAATTCCCTGAATTTATTCAGCAGGTCTGTTTGATATCCGAGAAAAAATCCGTTGGTCTCGAGAATGAATAAAGAATCGGGTTTGCTCAGATTTATGAGCCTGAGTACTTCGATCAAATGAGTAAAAGTTTTTTCTCCCAGAATTGGCTCAGCCCCACTAATCCTAAACAGACGAAAAGATTTTTTTTGTGCGATATGGAGAAGCTTGTCGGCCACCTGTTGGGGTGAATAAAACTGCTGGAATCGTTCTGGATGAAGGTTCCGATTGTAGTTCCAGCAGTACGCACACAGGAAAGAACAACCCACCGCATCGGCCGTTGCGATGCCTCCATAATAAGGAGCTGCCCTAAAACGGTAATAAAGTCTTTTATCCCCGCTTGTGACTTGATTTTCTACTTCTTCAGATCTTTTGAGGGGATCGAACGGAAACTCCAATGTCATTCTTTATTTTTATCAAAAAAAAGGGGTCAGCACAAAATCTGGATGGGTTTGACAACAAAATTTCCCTCTGATATAAGTCAATCCATGGGACAATCATAAGTCAAAATATGAGGTTATTATGAAAAAAAAAGCGGTTTTATCTGCATTTATCGGACTGTTGTTGGCATATTT
>DAOVBT010000393.1 GCA_030670375.1 Candidatus Aminicenantota bacterium
ATGGCTTATAACTTCCTCCAGATGGATCAAGCCGAACGGGTGCTCGAGGTCTGCCAACAAAAAAAGATCGGGGCCACCCTGATGAAAACCACACCTGTGGCCAAATACTACATCGTCAAATCTCGGGTCGATCAGCTCGAAAAAGAAGGGAAGGAAGTCCCACCTTTTTATAAAGATGGGCTTCAGCGATACAAAGAAAAGGCAGATCTGGCCGAAAAATTCATCACAAAGCACAATCTGAAAAATCCCGAGGAAATCCGAGCCGCCGCCATCAAATTCGTTCTCTCCAATCCGCACGTCAACACGGCCTGCTGTTCCCTGCAAACATACGAAGAGATGGAAAGGATATTACCCCTGTCAGGGAAAAAACTGGACTAGGGTAAAAAAAACTTAGTCGTTCACCCGCTTGGCTTCATAAACGCCATCGGGCTGGAAAAGCTCCAGGGCGACGACATTGCCTTCAGCATCGAGTTTAAACCTCAGACTAACAATTTTAACCTGTTCCAGGATGAATTCATCCCCCACTTGGGGAACCAAATCCAGTTCTTCGCTCCCAGGAATATAAAGAGTCAGACTGTTTCCTTTAAGACTTATAGTCAGGGTTTGAGTAGCCAATTGATACTTCCCCACAAACTGCTGGAGGTATGCGGGATCGAAAAGTCGAGCGTTAGGCTTTTTGTCAAAAACCATTGCATCCAGCGTGGGTTCGAAAGGAGCCTCCAGATCGGCGACATATCCATTGACATCCGTCCGGAAAGTTAACTTCATATCTTCAAATGTGGGATCATCGGCCCGTTTTCCGCTGAATGTCTCATAATGCCAGTGCTCGAGGGGAGTTGTGATCCCGTTATAGGTGAAAAGGATTTCACCATTTTTAAGAAAGACTTTTAAATTGCCGTATCCAGGATGAAAATAGTCGCCTGTGTATTCTTCAAGTTCATGTGCCGGTTTTGTCCCGGGTTTTCTGCGTGTAAGCTTTTTCTGCCTTGCTTCCTTCTGGACTTCCTCTCCCGCGGTCTTTTCCTTGGCCGCTTCTCCGATCCAATCTTTATGCTCCAGTTCTAGCACAAGATCACTTGCATGACGGATGAGCAACTCCGTTAAAGCAGAACCATTTTTATTCACCAATACTACAAATCCCACACCATCCCGAGGCAGCATGCTGACCATGGCAGAAAAGCCATCGATGTTTCCACCATGGTGAAACCTGCGGTGCCCTCTATAAGTGTCCACAAACCATCCCAGCCCATAGTCTGCAGGAGTCACTTCAGGAATAGCCGGTGTCCCCCCTGTCGGCATATGGGCCAAATGCATGTCTTGGAGAGTCAGAGGACCGATGATTTGTTCTCCCTCAAATTTTCCTCCATTGAGATGAACCAAAAGCCAATGGCCCATTTCATTCACGCTGGAATTAATGGAACCGGCCGGCCCGATATTTGATATATTGCGAAAGGGAATTTTCTCTATTTTTCCTTCCCTTTCCCTGTAAGGAAGGGCAAAATCCGCATCCTTCTGAGAATCTTCGACCGAAAAATTTGTGCGCTCCATACCCAGAGGCTTGAAAACATGGGTCCGGATCGCATCCTCCCATTTTTTGTCTGTCAAGACTTCAACCAGATATCCTGCGGTGAGAAACATCAGGTTGTTGTATTGGAACTTTTGCCGAAGATCGGCTGAGGGTTTAAGATATGCCAATCTCCTGACAAATTCTTCCCGGGTTGCTTCATAATTGTTGTACCAGGATAGGTCGTGCCGGGGAAGTCCGGAGCGATGGGTGACCAGGTCTCTAGGAGTCAATCGTTCACTGGTAAATGTATCATACAAGCGAAACCACGGAATGTAATTGCGTACTGGTTTTTCCCAATCCAGTTTGCCCTCATCCACCAAAACCCCCATGGCAAAAGTGGTGAACGCCTTGGAAGCTGAGCCGATGGCCAGGAGAGTGTCTGCTGTCATCGGAATCTTGTTCTCGACATCCCGCAAACCATATCCTTTAGCCAAGATGATTTCGTCATCTTTGACAATAGCAACGGCCGCTCCAGGAACATTGAGCTCTTTTAGCCCCCTTTCAACAATCTCATCAAATCCAGCCAGGGCTTTTTTGGCTTTAATTTTAGGGCTGACCTCGCGGCTGAGACTGAAGGTGAAACTCTGTCCTCCCTGGGTGAAATCTCCCGAGATTTTCGTCCCGTTTTCGCTGACGGTACCTTTAAAGGTAGGTTCGCCCGGCACTCCGCCGATAGCAAAAGACGCTTCTTTATTGACAAAGCTAATATTATTAAGCGGAAGATTCTTTGCATTTTGTGCCGGAATGGAAATCTTCCCTTCCCAGGAACTGTCCGGTTTTTGGTTGAAATCAATGAGTATTTCCAGCTTGGCCCCTGGCACATCGATGGTTCCCTCCCAATGCCCTGCAATGGATGTAGCTTCTTGGGAATGGAGATAAATAGGGACCACAAGGAAAACAATGCAAGAAAAGATGAGATAATGGATAGATCTTTTATTCATGCCTCCCTCCTCCTATTTTTAAAATTGAGTAATCCCTTATATCACAGTCACAAGTTTGTTTCAATTTTAGCAGACGAATTTAAAGACTTAATACTTTTTCGTTCTTCTCTTATTCATACCTGAGTGAGTCGGTCGGATTGGCGATTGCAGCCTTACTGGCTTGATAAATAACTGTAAACAAAGATATAAATAGAGCAATCAGGCCGGACAAAAGGAAGATCTCAATCCCTATTTTTATACGGTAAGGATATTCATTCAGCCAAACCCGCATCGCATAGAATGCAACTGGCCAAGCGATAATATTGGCTATCAGGACCCACTTCACGAATTCCCTCGTGAGCAAGAACACGATGCGTGACACAGATGCTCCCAATACCTTCCGGATGCCTATCTCCCTTGTTCTCTGCTGGGCCATGAAAGACGCCATCCCGAAAAG
>DAOVBT010000111.1 GCA_030670375.1 Candidatus Aminicenantota bacterium
GGCAAGTTTTGAGATATTTTTTAAGGCCGTCGAGAATAGCCCGGGAGGGATCATCCGGCGTGGATGGTATTTTTCGGACTTCCAGAACGCCGTCAATCGCAATCACAAAATCTGTAAACGTCCCCCCAGTGTCAACGCCAATCCGGATTTCCGTCATCGTTAGTAGTGGTATTTTTTCCTGACTATTTGCAGGTGTCGCAAGAGGTGGCAGAGCACGTGCTGCATCCGTTGGAGGCACTCTTAAGTTTGCTGCTGCCTCCGCCTATGCCAAACGAGGAAACAAGTTTCTCGATGTCTCCGTTTCCACAATTTTTGCAGGATACGTCTTTTTCTCCACCGATGGAAACGAGGACTTCAAATTGCTTTCCGCATATTTTGCACAAAAATTCGTAGATGGGCATGGGAATTCTTACGTTTTTTTTAAGATATCTTCTAGGGTTCGATTCAATTCTTCCTCGTTTATCGGCTTGATGATAAAGCCAGATGGATTCACTTCTTGTGCTTTGGCAACTGTGACTTCATCGGCAAAGCCGGTGAGAAACACCACCGGAATCTGAAAGCGATCCCGGATTCTCTTAGCAGCTTCGATCCCGTCTATCTCGCCCTTCAATCCGATATCCATCAGGACGAGGTCAGGGCTTGACTGCTCTGCTTTTATAACGGCTTCTTCTCCTTGGAAAGCCACGGCCACAATGTTGTAGCCGGCTTTTTTCAACATATTGCGTATGTCGATGGAAACCACGCCTTCGTCTTCCACGACCATGATATTACCTTTAGCTATGGACATCTATTTTACCGCAATGGCCTCGATCTCGACCTTAACATCTTTGGGTAGACGGGCAACTTGCACAGCCGCACGAGCAGGATAAGGAGGCTTGAAAAATTCGGCGTAAACAGCATTCATTCGGCTGAAATCATTCATATCCTCGAGAAAAACGGTGCATTTGACAACGTTGTCGAACGTGCATCCCCCTTCATCCAATACGGCTTTAAGGTTGTTCAAAACCAACCGGGTTTGATCCTCGATGCTTCCCGTGTTCAATTCTCCTGTGGCAGGATCGATCGGAATTTGTCCTGAAGCAAAAATCATGCCGTTGGTAGCAATAGCCTGAGAATACGGGCCGATTGCCTTAGGGGCTTTTTCTGTTTGGATGGCTTTTTTCATCGTTTGACTCCTTTTTTGATTTGCAAATAGATGAGGACCGACCAAGGCCACAGCACCCATGGTTTTTAGAGCTTGTCTTCTTTTCATCCTAAGCTCTCCTTTGGAATTCGTTCTCGGATTCCCTCCTCTAAACAATCATTGTATTAAAACATGCGATGAGTTTCCAGGAAAATCATTGAGTCTTGTTTCCTTCTTTTGTTACAACCCATAGAGTCAGAGCCGTCAAAAACCGCGTTGAATGTTCAACGTGGGAAAGGTGTCTCGGATTCAAGCTCTGAATTTGACCGTCAGAGTGTTGAGCTTTTTAAGAGCGAGGCACTGGATTTTGTGCGAGAAACGCTCAGCGACGCGGGTGTAGATGCCGAGCCCCGTGTTATTTTGGATACAGAATTTTCACACTAACCTTGTTCCTTCCCAGCCATTTGCTGTGGTCCATCAAGGATCGGGCACGCGTGATAAGAATGTCGAGAGAGTCTACACGGAGTGCCTGAGTTGCCCCCACAGAAACGGTTGCCCGTACAAGTTTTGAGCCCACCGGGATGTTGGATTTTTCTACGAGCAACCGGATTTTGTTTCCCACAAGATCCAGCTTGTTTTCATCAACATTCAGCACGACCGCCAGAAACTCGTCGCTGTCCCAACGGCCCACAATGTCAAAGAACCGGATGTTATTGGTTATTGTTTGGGCAATGGACCGAAGGACCTGATCACCCACAGGCTTGCCATAGGAATCATTCACCTCTTTCAAATGATCCACATCGATATAGAATAATCCAAACGGGATCCGGTATTTTTTTATTTCCTCAAGCCGAGATTGGAGGTGGATTTCTAAAAATCTTTGGTTTCCTACTTCAGTCAGTGGATCGAGGAGCTGCATCCGCTCCAATTCTCTCTTGTGCTGCGGCATTATGAATTTAGGAGAGATGTCATGGAATGTTTCTACAGCCGCTACTATCTCTCCATCCTCGCCCAATATGGGGAAAGCCCGGATGGAAACGGGCAGCCTGTGGCCTTCTTTGTGCTGGAGATAGGCTTCTATGGTGTGAGTTTGGCCATCAGAAAGGGCTTGTTTGACAGGACAGTCTTCCTCGCATAGATTTTTTCCCGATTCATCTACAGGGTTGATAATGTTATCTGAACATTTTTTCCCGTTGACTGTCGATAAATCGAAGCCCGTGATTTGTTCAGCGCCTTTGTTCCAGAAAAATATCCTGCAATCATGATCCACAAAATAAATGCCATCTTGAACATTATTGAGAAGAATCTCGGTAAAATTCTTGTCTATTTTATCCTCAGAAAATGATTTTTTTTCCAAAATTCTATCCCAAAGCTATCTTTGTTATCCCGAATTGTTTATACCAGAGTCCATCTGTGAAGTCAAAACACGTGAATAACCTGCAGTTAGATTTTTTGTCTTTCTTGACTTTTCACTAACCACGGGTTATAAAAAAATTATCTCAATTTAGGGGAACAGAATGGTTCGTTTCGTTGGAACGAAAATCAGAAAGTTGCGAGAGGCGATGGGGCTTACTCAGGAAGATTTAGCCAAGTCGGTTGGATTGTCTTCTAAGTTCATTTCTTCCCTGGAGCTGGGAAGGAGGAGTCCCGGTCTAGAAAGTCTATCTCGGATCGCCAAATTTCTAGACAAAGAAATCTCCTTTTTTATTCTTGAAAAAGCGGAATCTTTTGATTCCCTGATACAAGGGGATAAGCTTGATGCGAGAACTAGGCGACTTCTGAGGAAATTTCGGAGTGACTGCGATAATTATTTACAATTGGAAGAAATGACCGGAAGGCAATCAGATTTGGCTCCGCTTTATGCCAATGTTAGGGCTGAAAAATTGGCAGAACAGGAAAGACGTCGTTTAGACCTGGGAAATAATCCTATCCCCAATGTTTTTTCTCTATTGGAGCAGAGTGGCCTTCATATCATCCGGCACCCCATCCATGAGGATATCCATATTGCCGGTGTGTTTGTATTTTTGGAGTACAAACAAGCGGCTTTTGCCCTGATCAACAGCAACCAATCATTCCACCAGCAAATCCTGACAGCAACGCATGAATACGCTCATTATCTGAAGGATCGTTATGATGGGCCGATAATCGACAATCCCGATATCTTCATCGAAGACTACATCACCCTTTACCACGGCCGGGAAAAATATGCCCAAACATTCGCTCTGCATTTTCTCCTTCCTCCTGAAAAACTGAACGATTTTATCGAAAAGGATCTCCGCTCTAAAAAACTCAACATGGAAGATATCCTGTATATCAGACGGTACTATGATGTGAGCTTTTTGGCCCTAATCCAGATGTTGAAGAGGATGGAGTATATTTCTCTTGGGCAGTTCAAAGAATGCCAAAAACTGGATTGGGAGCAATATGAAACAGCCCTTTTTGGATCAAGAAACGTCCCTATTCCTCAGAAGGCAAGAGGCCATTCCCTCTTATCCGCTAGATTTGTGAGCTTGGTGTTGGATGCTTACAGGTTAAAAAAAATCTCTGCAGAAAAAGCGACCCATCTTCTTCGTATCAACAAGGAGAAGTTTGTTTCACTTATTGCGCTCCGATAATTTCTGATAAAACTTCTGGTGGCATTCTTCGGCTAAACTGGAACATGCCGAATGGCAAGAGAAATACAACGAATAAGGACAAAAGTCAAAGCTTCTTCAAGTAAATGCTTCCTCCTGATGTCCTTAAGTAGAGCTCCGGACCTCCTCCGTTCATTTTCGCTTGCATCGAACTTTTGCTTATTTCACCACTGATAGAAACCGGAAAATCCGTGTAGACACGCCCTCCGGATGTTTTTGCGTTCACGTCCAAACCCAGATCCTCGGATAGATGGATTGTGATCGATCCTCCTGAAGTAGTCAGGCTGCAATCGGAATCCGGTTGTCGCGAGAGATAGGCTTTAACCGAGCCGCCGGATGTGTGCGCTTTGATTGCGCCGATTACCTCCTCAACTGTGATGCTCCCTCCGGATGTGTGGGCATCCACGGGGCCTTCAGCGAGTCTGATATGAATGCTTCCTCCAGATGTACGGATGTTTGACTGTCCGACCACTTCCCCGATCGATATGCTTCCACCGGAAGTTTTACCCGATATGTTCCCTTCAATGTTGTCGAAGTTGAGGCTTCCTCCGGACGTTTTGCTCAAGACCTCCCCATGGAGATGTTCGACGGTTATGCTCCCGCCTTTGGTGTTCAGATCAACATTGTATTCGGACGGAACGGCAATGATAAATTTCACTCGGAGGTATTTGCCGACATTGTTCCAGAAACTCCTAAGACCTTTCTTTTTGTATTTGGCTTCGATGGTAACATCATTCCCCATGTGGTTGAATTGGATATCATAATCCTTTAGAATCTCACTTGCTTTTTTCTCGCTGGTCGTTCTCACCTCTAGGAGTATTTCGATTTCTACCGAATCGATATCTGCACCATGGACTGTGATGGAGCCGATGTCACTTTCGATAGCGAGAGTTCCGCCTGATCCGACCGGAAACGTTTTAGTTATCCTGTCTTTGATATTTCCGAAAGTGAGACAGTTGGTAAACAGGCACGACATGGCGATCAAAATACCAAAAACGTAGTTTCGTGATCGCAAAGATTTCATTATTCCCTCCTCAATTAAAGAAAGGTGTGTTCATTCATCAATATATACGTGATTTGCCGAAAAAAGGTTCATCATTCTTTACCGTTTGCTTCCATTGTGAAAGGGATTGTGGTATTTTATTGGCAACAAGGGAGAAGAGACGGGAAGTACGACTAAACTTACGGAGCATAGCATGCTGAATAGGTTCAAAGGCTGTCTTATCGGGCTGGCCATCGGGGATGCATTAGGAGCACCCGTTGAGTTTCTGTCGTTTGAGAAAATAAAGGAAAAGTATGGGGAAAAAGGGATTGGGGAATTTGATGTTTGGGATGGATTCAAACCTGGGTCCTACACGGATGATACACAGCTTTCTTTAGCCACGGCCAAGGGGTGTATCCATGCCCATTTTAACCTGATGAGGGAAGGGGAATCGCGCTCTCAAGAATTTGTGTACAAAAGGTATTCGGAGTGGCTTGAGAACTTGAAAGATCCTTTCCAGGTAAGACATCCTGGATATACCTGTATGAATGTCCTGCAGAGCGGAGAAAGAGGGTCAATCGGAAATCCGATCAATGACAGCACCGAGGCTTCCGGATTGCTGCGTACTGCGTCCGTGGGTTTGGCCTTCCCGCCAGGAATGGCGTTCAGGGAAGGAGCAGATTACGCAGCCTTGACCCATGGTCATCCGTCCGCTTATTTTGCGGCTGGATTTTTTGCAGAGATCGTTGCCCAAATCATCGAGGGGAAATCCCTTCAGGATGCCGCTGAGCTTAGTATCGAGCAGCTTGTTGCTTTTGACAATCATGAGGATTTGCTCCAATCCTTGGAAAAAGCCTTGGAATTTTTCATTAATCAAACACCCGTTGAGGAATCTATTCCTGAATTGGGGGAGGGTGTCACGGCTGGAGAAGCCCTTGCAATAGGCGTGTTCTGTTCATTGAAACATGTCTTTGAATTCCCAGAGGGTGTACAGGCAGCGGTTAACCATTCCGGGGCAAGCACAACGAGTGGTTTGGTAACGGGAGCTATTCTAGGTACACTCCTCGGGCATGAGGCTATCATTGACTCATGGAGTTCACAAGTAGAAAATTCACAGGAAATAATCGAAATTGCCGAAGACATGCACAAAGTCTTTAAGCAAGGCGAAAGAATTTCTTTTGAAAAATATTCGTTAGAATAGAACACGATAGATTAATCAGCTAATTGTCCTCAATTCTCCGAGCTGGGTTGGATATAGGATGATCAGGCGAGTTCTGACAGAACAGCGTCAAGAAAATCCCAGAATTTTTCAACAGATCCCACATGCACCCGTTCCTCCGGAGAATGAGGGTGTTCTATCGTGGGACCGAAGGAAATCATGTCCATCCCAGGAAATTTCTCACCGATGATCCCGCATTCCAAGCCTGCGTGAATAGCTTCCACTTCAGCCTCTTTTTGAAACCGCCTGTTGTAGACTTTTTTGCAAATTTGCAATATTTTCGACTGAAGATTGGGTGTCCATGCGGGATAGCCTTCAGGTTGTGCGAGGTCTGCTCCGACAATCTCACATAGTGCGGCGATGGTGTTGCGTGTTGCTTCCAGTGCTGATGCGACCGAACTGCGGCTGCTGCTGATGACTTGGGCATGGTCCGAGTGTGTATTAACGATCGCCATGTTGGTTGATGTTTCCACAAGGCCCTCAATCTCTGGATGCATGGAAATGACTCCATGAGGGAGGATGAGGAGAAAATCGAGAAACATCTTTTGGGAATCTTCGGTCAACGGGGCCTTTGTATTCTCTTCAGATTTTTCGAACGTGAATTTGGCCTCTTTTTCTACAGCTCTAAACTCGTTATAAATGTTGTCGAAAGATTGCTTGAAGGAGGATTGTAGAGATTCTATCTGTGCAGAATCGACATAAATGTCTGCCCAAGCCTCCCTTGGAATAGCGTTTCGCTTGTTG
>DAOVBT010000296.1 GCA_030670375.1 Candidatus Aminicenantota bacterium
CGGGTCATCCCAAGACGTCTGTTGAAGGAGTGATCCAAATCGATGGCATCTGCCAATATTTTGGCTAAATATTCCGGAGAATAATCCAATCCTGTTCCGGCCCTTAAGAGGAATGAGGCTCTCTCCAAACTCAAAATATCCATGCAAAGCCCGATATTCTTGCACATGGTCAGACAATCGGTGAGTAGCGCAATTTTTTCCGAATAACTCACCAGGGCCGCCTTGCCCTCCTCTTCGAGCCTGTCAGCAGCCTTTTCTGTGCCGAACCGCTTCTTGGCTTCTTTTTTCCTGTTGGTCAATTCAAAATAGGGCTCGGCGCGAAGGTGATCAGCGCCCCGAGAAGCGATGGCATAGGTCAGCCCGTAAGCTTTGATACCCCTTGGGTCTCCGCAGATGATATCCAAACCCTTAACATGCATGACCAGTTTTTGTGCTTCTTCACTGAATCGCTCTGCCAGTTTTTTTGTTCCGTTCGCCAGCACATCCCCTATCCCCCGGCGAAAAGCTATCATGTCAACGATCTGACGGATTTTTTCTTTTTCGCCCCAAGTTATGCTGAATCCGTCCAGATCCTTGGGATGGATTAGCCCCTTTTCCTGGCATTCCATGATCCAGCCGATCACCTCAGAAGTCGAGATCGAATCCATCCCGATTTGATTCAGATAAGCGTTCATTTCCAGAGCGAACGGAAGACTTTGATTGCCGATCCGGGATGTGAATCCGCACAGGGTTTCAAATTCGGGCCCTTCGGCTTCCTGATTTTCAGCCATATAATAGCGGGAGCAGTGCACATTGCAGTTAAAACAGGATTTATTCTTGACTTTAAAAGAACTGGCCAGTTTCTGCCCGGATATCTCATCCACATACGCACATACACCCTCCTGGAAATGATTGGTCGGGAGGATTCCGATGCTGTCGAGGTCCTTCATCAACATCGTGGTGCCGAGGTTATGGCGTTTTGTGTATTCGGTGTGTTCCAATATTTCTCGATCGATCTTCCGATTTTCTGCAAGAAAAGCGAGCGGATCGGCAAACTCGACAGGTTTAGAACCTCGAACGGCCAGAGCTTTCAGGTTTTTGGATCCCATTACAGCGCCCATCCCGGTGCGGCCGTTCACCCTGTTCCCGCTGGACACGATCGCGGCAAATGCCACGCAGTTCTCCCCTGCCGGTCCGATGGCAGCCACCTGGATGGCAACATCCCCTTGTTCTTTTCTTATGGTCTCTGTCGTTTCAACGATTTTTTTACCTCTATATTCTGGACAATCCACAAACTTCACGCCTCCATCAGTAACGAGAAGATAAACAAGGTTATCTGCCCTGCCAGTGATGATGATTTGATCGAATCCCGTGAGTTTCATCTCTGCCCCGAACTGTCCTCCCGCAGCAGAGTCTCCCAAAATTCCTGTGAGCGGCGATTTAGCGGTGACCGTGTAGTAGGCCGATGCTGTGAGAAAAGATCCGGTTAATGGACCGACACCGAATATCAGGATATTATCCGGCCCTAACGGATCACAATTTATGTCCAATTCCTCGAAAAGCCTTTTGGAATTGGCTGCTCTTCCACCGATGACGGGTTTTACCCAGGATGAAGCCAGAGGTTCGACCTCGAACGTCCGCTCGGTGAGATCGACCCGGAGGATTTTTCCGCCGTACCCATATTCAAGCATGCTTGCGGCTCCATTTCTCTCTGAGAGAAGCTCCCAGTTTTTTCAGGTAATACAGCCGTTTTTGGTTCGGGCTTTTCTTGTTTGTTTCTTTTTGGATCGAATCCAGAGATGGCCCATGTTTTCCTTCTGCAAAAGTGATGGCTCCTTCTGTACAGGCTCCCACGCACTTGGGCTTTCCTCCACAGAGATCGCACACATACACGATGTTTTCGTAAATCTCGATCGCACCCATCGGGCAGGCCTTTTCACAAACCCCACACAAGGTGCACACGGTGGGCGAGACGATAATCTGTCCCAAAGAGCCCAAAGACAAGGCCTCTTCTGGGCATTTCAAGCAATATTTTTCTTCACACTGGATGCATACCACAGGACCATCGATGCCCAGTTCGTAGAGATTCAGGACCTTGATCCGGGCCAATCGGTTGCTGACCTTCCCTGTATGGAAAAAAGCACAGACAACCTCGCACTTCTTACATCCGGTGCATTTGTGCAGATCGACCTGAATCAAGTCATCCTCCCTGTCAATCCTCTATTTCCAGGCGATAGTGCACCAGTCCTTTCGGATCGGGGCAAACAAAGTTTTTGACCGTTTTTACCCAGTGTCCGTCCTCCAAACGATCGCGAACGCTCAGGATAGGAAAAATGGGCATCATGCTTTGTAAGGCCCAGATGCACACGTGCTGCCCATCGGGAACGATAAGTTTGGAATCCTCGACATAAAAAAAGTCTCCCACCTGGACAGGGAGATTGCAATACCCATCGATTATTTCTACGCTCACCTTTATTTTTGCCATAACAACTCCAGTCTTCTCCGGTTTCCCCTCTGATTTTACTGATTTTTATCTTTTTTGAAACTCTTTTTTACCAAAATCGTTTAAAATGAAAAGGAAACAAAAGGTGAAGGTCACAAGATACAGGACAAAAAACTGGGATCAATTAGCTTCTGCTCTGAATTGACTTCGCCATTTCGCCTTGCTATAAGATTGATGATGAGCGCGGTTTTCCGGTTTCACCTGCACGTCGGCGTACGTTTAGCCTTGAGAATTTTTGTCCCTGTTGTTTCCATCTTTTTCGCCTTGTATTACTTATTGAGGCCTGAACTATTCAACTCCTTAATGGCCCAGATTCTCGATGGCGGTTTCCTCCTCAGCGGAATCACCACGACTTTTTTCTGTCTCATCATTGCCGGCTTCGCCTCCCGGCGCATCTGTCTGGGACTCAACGGATGGATTCGCCATCTCCCGATAGAAGAAATGGTTCATCGGCGAATGGCCGGATTCGCCATATCCATCGCCCAAATCCCGGCATTGGCCATCATTGCCGGCTTGGCAGTTGTGGCCATGAAACTATACCAGGTATCGGCTGCTCCCTTCATTGCAGGATTGCCTCTTGTGGGATTGTCCTGCGGACTGTGCGTTCTGCCCGTTAAAAGAAAGCTTTTCACCAGGTCTTTGGCAGCATTGGCAGCCATAGGTTTTTCATCCAACAGCTGGGCATTTCTCGCGGGAGGAATTCTTTTGCTGATCGCAGCGGATGGGATATCCGGCCCCCTTGTCCAGAAAAAGAAACTCGCGAAATTCCACAAACCTTTCAGAGGAATGCTCCTCATGGCATCCATAAACTGGCGTGCCCTTCGCCTGAGACCCCTTGTGCTCTATTTGCTCTCTTTGCCATTCCTGGGTGCTGCGCAGCTTTTTATCGTTAACAATAATCCCACTCCTCTTCTTGCCGAAAAGATGATCCGTTTCGGAGGAGCGTTGGGTTTAATCCTATTTTGTTCGGTATTCGCCAACATGCTGGCCTCACGAAGACCTCCATGGCCCTGGATTCGTTCTTTGCCCTGGTCGGCCAAAACCAGGATCGTCTGGGACTCTTCTTTTATCGGCCTTCATGCGCTACCTCTCGTCGTGCTCGTGGGAGTTATGAACCTCAAATCCATGCTTCCTCTTATCGTAAGCCTGCCCCTTTTTGCTGCATACTCTGCTTATTCCATCCGTCATGCTCCCGAATCAGTGATGGGAGCATCGGGGAAAATTCTGTTGCTCGGCACAGTCAGTTCCCTTTTCCTCTGTCTCATCCCATGGAGTTCTGTGTGTTTTCTGGCTCTAACACCACTGATTT
>DAOVBT010000172.1 GCA_030670375.1 Candidatus Aminicenantota bacterium
AGAAAAATGAGAAATTCAATAAAAATAATCCCATTTGATTCCAAAAAATGGGCAATATTGAATAAGCATGTGCCATTTCTGACTGGATTTTGTGCCCTTTTTCCCATTTTAAAAAATAAAAATAATTATGACACAGTCTGTCCGTCAGATTCCCTCGAAGAACGGGTCGTGAAGGCTAAATCTTCAATGGTCGCTTCAACCATCCCCAAAAGCCTTTTTTATCACGAGAAAAAAGATGCTTACTACGCCTGTCCATAGAATTGACAAAGTAAGGCAGAATGGTATAATAGGATGACTTTTTTTAAAGAGAGAAAAATGATAGTCGATATTGATAGACTTCCCAGAGAAGGACTCAAGATCAGCAAGAGTTTTGAGTTCCTTCATGATGAAATTGTTGAAGAGGATGCTGTTTTCCTCCATCCTTTGCATGCGGATCTTTCCGTTAGAAAAGTGGGTGAAGAAGTTTATGTGAAGGGCAAGATCAAAACGCTCCTCAGCTTTGTTTGCAGCCGGTGTCTTATCCCGTTTGAGTTTCCCGTGGATTCTCATTTTGACCTGGTCTATTTTCCTGAAGAACTGGAGGTGGTAGGGGAAGAATTGGACAGTGATAACCTGAATACTTCCTTTTATTACAGCCGGAAGATCGACTTGAAAGAGGTGCTTTTAGAGCAGTTAAATTTGACTTTTCCTGTTAAGCCCCTCTGTTCGGAAGCATGCCAGGGGATTTGTCCTATTTGCGGAAAAAACATAAACAGCGGGGATTGTTCTTGTGTGACCAAGGATTCCGATTCTCGGCTCGAGAAATTAAAGATATTTTTAAAAGACAAAAGGTAAATGGCTAATCCAAAAAGAAGACATTCCCATTCAAGAAAAAAGAAACGAAGGGCGCATGATGCCCTTGAAGTCCCTTCCCTTTCCATTTGTTCCAACTGTGGGAGCCCAAAAATGCCTCATCGGGCCTGTCCAGAGTGTGGATACTACAAAGGACGGCAAGTGATCGAAGGATCAGAGGGATAACAAAGAGGGGGTAATGCGGGTTGCTGTGGACGCCATGGGAGGGGACTTTGGCCCCAATATCATGGTAGAAGGAGCCCTTAAGGCGGCACAAGAATACCAGATCGAAGTGTTTCTCGTCGGTGCAGAGGATTTGATCAAAAAAGAGATCGGTAGTTCCTCGCCATCAGACTCAAACATCACCATCGTCAATGCGGCTGAAGCCATCGGCATGGGGGAAGGATTGCTTTCCTTTCGGAGGAAAAAACGCTCTTCCATCCGCGTAGGAACTCAATTGGTAAAAGAAGGGGAAGCCGATGCTTTTGTCAGCACAGGGAACACAGCCGCTGTCGTTTATATCTCGAGAAAAGTTCTGGGCCCTCTCCAGGGTATCGAGAAACCCGCTCTTTCTCTTCTTGTCCCCACGTTAAAAGGTTTGACACTTCTGGTGGATGTTGGAGCCAATGTGAACTGTCGGCCTTATGACCTGCATCAGTTTGCTATAATGGGGCATATTTTCATGAAGAATGTCTGTCAAATCAAAAAACCGCGAATCGCCCTGATGAGCATAGGTGAAGAAAAAACCAAGGGGAATGATTTGATCAAGGAAGTTTTCGAAAGACTCCAAGCCTCATCGCTCAATTTTATAGGCAACGTGGAAGGGAAGGATATCTATTCGGGCAATGCAGATGTGATCGTCAGTGATGGATTCACGGGAAATATTGCCTTGAAAGTCAGCGAAGGAGTTGTCGAAACGGTTTTGAGCATGGCTCGTACCGAGGTCATGCGGAATTTTTTCTCCAAGCTCGGCTTTTTTCTCATGAAGAGAAACCTGAAGAAGCTTTACAAGCGGATACACTATGCTGAATATGGCGGTGCACCTCTGTTGGGATTGAACGGCGTCTGTGTTATCGGACATGGTCGCTCCAATCCAACCGCTGTTAAAAACGCGATCAGATTAGCCAAAGATTTTGTGGCCAGCCAAGCTGTCGTGAAAATCCAGCACGAGATGATCGGTTTTTCTCAGGGATTGGGCACTTAGAGGACAAAAATGGATTTTTCAGGGAAAGTATCGATTGTTACAGGAGCCTCACAGGGGATCGGGAAGGCCATCGTTGTGAATCTTGCTCAGGAAGGGGCGGAGACAATCCTGGTTGATATTCAAAAACAGAAGCTGGATGAAGTGACTCGGAAGATCGAGGACCAAGGGGGAAAAGCATTTGCCTATGAGGCGGATGTGACGGATACAGCCCAGGTTACATCCCTGATAGAAAGGTTGATCCAAAATCATGGAACTATCCATCACCTTGTCAACAATGCCGGCATCACTCGGGACAACTTATTGATGCGGATGAAAGAAGAAGAGTGGGATTCGGTTTTGGCGGTCAACCTCAAGGGCGTTTTTAATTTTTCGAAAGCTTTGATCCGACACATGATCAGAAATCGCTATGGTCGCATCGTGAACATTTCTTCCGTTGTAGGTTTGACCGGGAATCCAGGGCAAACGAATTACTCGGCTTCCAAGGCAGGCGTTCTCGGACTCACAAAATCGTTGGCCAGAGAGGTTGCATCCCGGGGGATCACGGTCAACGCCGTCGCTCCGGGGTTCATCGCAACGGCTATGACAGAAAGCCTTCCTGAGGAAGTCCAGAAACAGTTTCTCGGTGTTATCCCGGTGGGAAGATTCGGGACTCCTGAAGAGGTCGCTCAAGCTGTCAGATTTCTTCTCTCTGACGAGGCTTCCTATATAACAGGCCAGGTTATCAACATAAACGGCGGTATGTTCATGTAGCCGCTTTTTATCAAAATTTAAAAGGAGGAAAAGATGGAAAGGGAAGAATTGCTCAAGAAAATAAAGGCCATCGTTTCGGACAAACTCAGCATTAGCGAAGAACAAGTAACCGAGGATGCATCTTTTACAGAGGATCTGGGTGCTGATTCGCTGGATACCGTGGAACTGGTCATGGCATTAGAGGATGAGTTCGACATGGATATTCCCGATGAAGATGCGGAAAAAATGGACACCGTCGGGAGAGCGCTGGATTATGTATTAGGCCATCTCTCCAAAAAATAAGTCCCAAGTCCTTTCATGAATAATCCCGATTTATCCACCAGACAAATATCTTCTAGGCGAGTCGTGATCACAGGGTTGGGATTGGTCTCCCCCCTAGGTCTCGGTGTGGATAAAAATTGGAAGGCTTTGCTGGAAGGTGAGAACGGGATCGGTCCGATCACCAAATTCGATGCGTCAGCTTTTGCCAGCCAGATCGCAGGAGAGGCTAAGGATTTTGATCCACTCGAGTTCATGGATAAAAAAGAATCCCGCAAGATGGATCCTTTTATCCAGTATGCGGTCGTTGCGGCGGCCCAGGCTGTCGATGATGCGGGAATCGACAAACAGATTTTGGAAGGGGACAGAACAGGTGTTTATGTCGGTTCCGGAATTGGGGGGATCGGAGCGATCGAAAACCAACACGAGATCTTGCTTACCAAAGGGCCGAACCGTGTTTCTCCCTTCTTTTTGATTTCTTCGATCGTCAATGAAGCATCAGGGCAGGTTTCCATCAAGTTTAAAGCGAGAGGACCCAACTCCGCGACAGCCACGGCATGCGCTTCAGGTACCCATGCCATAGGGGATTCCTTCCGGATAATTGCCAGAGGTGATGCCGATATCATGCTGGCGGGAGGAGCAGAGGCTCCGATAACCCCGCTTGGCCTTGCCGGTTTTTGTTCCATGCGTGCCCTTTCCGTGAGAAACGATGAGCCTCACAAAGCCTCCCGACCTTTTGATGCCCAAAGAGATGGATTCGTGATGGGAGAAGGTGCTGGCATCGTTGTTCTTGAAGAGCTGGGTGGTGCCATAAAGCGAGGGGCTCGGATCTATGCAGAGCTTATTGGGTATGGCATGAGCGGTGATGCTTACCATGTTTCGGCCCCGTGCTTGGATGGAGAGGGAGCTTATCAATCGATGCGGAAAGCCCTGGAAGATGCTCAGATCGTGCCTGATGAGGTAGATTACATCAATGCCCACGGTACGTCTACCCCGTACAACGACAAAATCGAAACACTGGCTATCAAAAGATTGTTCGGCGATCATGCTCGAAAAGTCGGCATCAACTCAACAAAATCTATGACGGGCCATATGTTGGGCGCGGCAGGAGGCTTCGAAACGGCTGTCTCAGGGCTGTGTCTAAAAAACCAAATAATGCCCCCCACGATCAATTACGAGTTCCCGGATCCAGAGTGTGATCTGGATTATGTGCCGAATAAGGCCCGACCTGCCAGCATTAATTATGCTCTGAGCAACTCCTTTGGATTTGGTGGGACAAACGGAGCCTTGGTGTTCAAGAGATTTTAAGAATAGGAGTAACTATTGAATATATTTGTTTTTGTCAAAAGGGTTCCTGACACGGAATCAAAAATAAAGATAAACCATGAAACAAACAGCATAATCGAAGAAGGGCTGAATTTTGTTTTAAGTCCGTATGATGAATACGCGGTTGAAGAAGCCCTCCAGATTAGAGAAGCAAAGGGAGGCCAAGTAACGGTTTTTTCGGTTGGCCCTGATGAGACGCGGACGATTTTGAAAAAATGTCTCGCAATGGGGGCCGATGAGGCCGTGCTGATCAAGGATGATGCGGGCGAAACCTTTGATGCGTTGCGGACAGCCAAAATCATTTCTCATGCGCTGAAGACCAAGTACACCGAATTTGATCTGCTCCTTTTTGGCAAACAATCTGTCGGGGCGGATAGCGCACAGGTCCCATCCATGGTCGCGGCGATGTTGGATTTGCCTCAAGTGAACGTGGTCACAAAGTTGGAAATCGAAGGAAACTCAGGCACTGCTCTAAGAGAAATAGAGGGAGCGAGGGAAAAGGTAACTTTTATGCTTCCGGCCGTTATCAGTGCCCAGAAGGGATTGAACGAACCCCGGTATGAAACCCTTAAGGGCATCATGGCAGCCAAGAGGAAGGAAATTCCGGTTGTCACACTGGAAGAGCTGGGCATTCAGCCGGATGAGCTTGCGGCAGGGCTTGAGTTAACAAAAATGGAAAGCCCTCCTGTCAAAGAGAGCGGGAAGATCATCGAAGATGAACCAAGTGAAGCGGCAAAAAAACTGGCGGAGTTTTTACGCCAGGATGCCAAAGTGATTTGAGAGGAGGAACACGATGATACTGGTATACATGGAATGTCGAGACGGCAAGATAAAAAAGTCTTCTTTGGAAGCTCTTTCCGAGGCCAAAAGAAGAGGGAGCGAGATGGGCATGGAGACCACCGCTGTTCTTGTGGGACACGGTGTGGATGCACTTGCTCCTGAAGTGTTTCGGTATGGGGCCTCCAAGGTTTTTGTTCTTGAAAATGCCCTTCTCAGCCATTATTCCCC
>DAOVBT010000326.1 GCA_030670375.1 Candidatus Aminicenantota bacterium
AAAGGTCAATAGTAATTGGAAATGCTGACATAAGGAGTAGTAAAGATGTGCTGGTAGATGTCTATTTAGCGGTGGAGAGATTCGACGGCATCGATCCTGAAAGTGCAATCGTTAACTTGAGATCTGTTGAATCTTACAGGAAAATCCGGATTACTGTACTGTCTAAACATAATCCTGATTTTTTTTATCGAGGACAGGCTGCCAAGATCAAATTTTTCAGGGCTAGTCGTCCCTGAACCTTTTCCTATAGCCATCCATTCGCCTTGCTCTTCCATGCCAAGAACGCCATACCATAAACCCTCCCCATAGTAACGCGCTACTATTTCAGGAATTCCTCCTTCTTCCTCGCCACCAGGCGCCACCTTCTGTGCACCCGCATGCAAGGCATAGACTGCGATATCATCACCCGGCCCGTTTTTAGCGCTGATTTGAAGATCAATGAATCCCAGAATGGGTATTTCAGCGAATTGTCCATCGGGTTTATTCAATGCTAATTCAGGGTTCCTGACAAGCTCATTGGAGTTCAAAACTTGAGTGGCATAGTCACTCATGAAACCTCTCGCTTCCAGCTGATCCAATTGATCCACCTTATCAACACTGAGATCTATTTGGTCAATATTTTCGATTTGTTGAGATGGTTTCCTTTTTTGAGGACTGGAGGGTTTGGATGGGGTTGTCCTCTGGACCTTTTGGGGTGTCGCTCTCTGGGTTTTCTGGAGAGGTTCCTCAGGGCGAACTGTTGTTATAATCTCTTCTTTTGCTTTTACTCCCAAATCTGCATTTGTCACAATTATGGTGCTTTTCCTTTTCAATTGGGACCGTCTTTCCTTTTCTTTTTTGGCGGCATCAACAAGGCTTTGCGAAAGAAGAAGGGAGCTGCCGAGAAAAAAGACCAGGATTAAAAATATCGATTTTTTCATCATCATCTTATCTCCCATTAATATAATAAATCATTACGACAATAAGTCAATAATTGGCAAAAAAAGTATTTTAATGATAATCTCAGAAGCAGCTTGCATGATGTTTTGTCGAACAACACGCCGGGAATTTTTAAAATTATTGTGTTTGGGGACTGTTGCGATGGCCCATCCTGTTGCCCTGTCCTCATGCAAACGGGCTAAACCTCTCAATGTTCTCGTTTTATTCACCGACGACCAGAGGTTCGATACCATCCGGGCTTTGGGCAATCATAGTATTCACACACCTAATTTGGACACCCTGGTGCATAAAGGGACGAGTTTCACGAATGCCTATATCATGGGCGGGACCAGCGGAGCGGTGTGTATGCCCAGCCGGGCCATGCTATTGACGGGACGGGGGCTTTTTCATATCGAAGGAACAGGAAGAACGATTCCCGAAGATCATGTGATGATGCCTGAACTCTTCAGAAAACATGGATACAAGACATTCGGGATCGGAAAGTGGCACAACGGAAGAGAAGCTTTTGCCCGCAGCTTTTCGGATGGAGCCGAGATCATGTTTGGCGGGATGAGCGACCACTGGAATGTGCCTGCCTATGATTTTGATCCGGGAGGGGCCTATGCAACGCGAACTCCTGTGATAGAACAGCCCTTGCGTTCTAACAAAGTCGTTTTTAAGGGATACGATCACATCACAGAAGGAAAACACTCGAGCGAGCTGTTTGCCGATGCGGCTGTCGAATTTCTCGATAACCACAAATCTCCTGATCCTTTTTTCCTGTATGTTTCGTTCACTGCTCCCCACGATCCGAGGACAGTACCGAAAAAATTCCTGGATATGTATGACCCGGAAAAAATTTCCCCTCCTCCGAATTTCCTTCCCCGGCATCCGTTTGACAACGGGGAGATGAATGTCCGGGATGAGCTTTTGGCTGAATTTCCCCGGACGCCAGGGGAAATCCAAAGGCATATTGCCGAATACTATGCGATTATCAGCCACCTGGACGCCCAGATCGGGCGCATCCTGGAATGCCTGCACAGGACAGGCCAGACAGAAAACACCCTGATTGTTTTTGCCGGTGACAACGGTCTGGCTCTCGGCCAGCATGGTTTGTTGGGCAAGCAGAGCGTTTATGAACACAGCGTTCATGTACCGTTGATTTTTAGAGGGCCTGGGGTTCCTGAGGGAGAACAGAGGGATGATCTTTGTTACCTCACGGATATTTTCCGTACCGTCTGTGATATGTCAGGAATCCAGAAGCCCGATTCGGTGGAAGGGGAGAGCTTGGCTCCAGCCATCAAAAATCAAACAAGAAATGGGCGGGAAGCCTTGTACTTTTCCTACAGGCATTTTCAACGGGCTCTTCGGCTCAGACGCTGGAAACTCATCCTGTACAATGTCCGTGGGACAAAACACGCGCAATTGTTCGATCTGGAATATGATCCTTGGGAGACGAACAATCTAGCCGAAGATCCATCCCAGGGTAATAGGATAAGGGAGATGACAGAATTGCTTAAATCCATGATGGCAGAAGCGGATGACCCTGTTCGATTGGATTTGCCGGATTGGGGAATGAACAAATGAAAAAAACCACCCTATTTCTTTTCATTTTAATAAGTACTGTGGGATTTACCTTGACCATGCAAAAATACGAATCGTCCTGGGAGTCGCTCGACAAACGGCCGATGCCAAAATGGTTCCAGGGCGCCAAGTTCGGGATTTTCATCCACTGGGGGGTTTATTCTGTTCCGGCGTGGAGAAAGGTCACAGAAGGAAGGTATGCCTCCTACGCCGAATGGTATTATGCCCGAGTGATGTTCGACAAGCAGGACGGTGGGCAGGAATTCCACGCCAAAAACTTCGGGAAGGATTTTGAGTACCGGGATTTTGCCCCGCTTTTTAGGGCCGAGCTGTTCGATCCGGATGAGTGGGCCGATCTTTTTGCCAGGTCGGGTGCCAAGTATGTTGTCTTGACTTCCAAGCACCATGATGGGTTTTGTCTTTGGCCGACCAAAAGTCCGTATAAAAAGGAATGGAACAGCATGGACGTGGGGCCAAAGCGGGATCTTGTCGGGGATTTGACCAAAGCGGTAAGGGCGAAGGGGTTGTGCATGGGTTTGTACTATTCCATCATCGAATGGGAGAGCAACTGGACCCACAGGACCGAAACCGGCTATTTCATCCCGAAAAGACTTGTGGACAAGCATGGGATTCCTGAGGACAAATACATTGATGGGCACATGATTCCGCAGCTGAAAGAGTTGGTGATGACCTACGAGCCGGCTGTGATATTCGGCGATGCCGGCGAGTGGGACAGGACAGCGGAGGAATGGAAGACTCTGGATTTTTTGGCCTGGCTTTACAACAGTGCGCCGAATAAGGATGAAGTCGTGGTCAACGACCGGTTCGGCAAAGAGATGCCGGGACGCCACGGGGATTACTATTCCAGCGAATACGAGGATGCCGAAGGAGTGGGGACTTTTCATCCCTGGGAGGAGAGCCGGGGAATAGGCGGTTCTTACGGGTACAACCGGGATGAAAATATCGATGATTATAATACCTCGGAAGAACTGGTGCATGAGCTGATCGACATCGTGAGCAGAGGGGGTAACTTATTGCTCAATGTCGGGCCTACGGCTGA
>DAOVBT010000406.1 GCA_030670375.1 Candidatus Aminicenantota bacterium
GGTACCTAATTATTTTTGTGAGATTGGCTCGCCCGAAGGTTAAAAAATCAAGGTGATCCAGAAGGTTTGTCTATGTGTTTCCTTACTTTCTTTGGAACTTATCCCGATTCCGATCCTTCTCAATCCGGGATCCGTTATCACCGGGTCTAGATTAGCCGGCCACACGCGTGGGTCCTCTGTTATATAGGATAAAACCTGCCGTTGCATGGGCCTTTCCGGCAAAACATAGGAACTCGCCTGTTGGACCTTGAGCTGTCGGGATATGTTCGATGCGTATTTAGATTGTCTCCTATCCAAATTAAGGAGGACAAGCCTCATTTCTTTCCTTTTTGAGTTCATGGCATCCAGTGCGATCTTTTGAAAATCTTCCTCCGTCATACCTTCATACTGACTCGTCGGGAAGAGGAAGATCGTGATAAGGTAGGTTCCTCCGGGATAATCTTCGAGCCGGCCGAACCAGATCCCGACCGCACCGCTTTCGTACATCCCGCTGGCAATTTCCTGAGAAATATTCTTGGGTATGAACAACACAGGAGTTGTGATGAAATGAACATGGGTTTCGCCAAAATAACTGACGATGTTTTGGAGCGGCTTTCCGGATGCTCTGTACCGTGAATGCCTCCGTGCAAAATTATTGGCCATGTTATGAAAAGACAAGGAAGGAAGGGCATTTTCTTTTCGGATTTTGGTAATTTCTTCCTGGATAAATTTTTCAGCTTCATCGATTTCCAGCAATTTCAGTGATTGGGAGTAATCTTGTGTGACAAAATATTCTTGATCCTTGGATAAGACGACCCCGATCCCGATTGTGTTATACCTTGGATTGAGGACATTATCCCTGTGTTCCGGGCTTTCCATGAATCCTCGATGGATGAACGCCGCATCGAATGTGTCGCTGACGGCCACGTTTTCTCCGATTTCGATGAAAAACATTCCTGAATCCGCCATCCTGTCTAAGTAGGATTTTCCGGAAGATGAGAGATGGGTCAGTTTTTGTTGGGATGCCATGTCTTTGCTGTGCTCTATTGCAACAGCTCTCAGACTCGGCGAAAACCTCAAAGGATTCAGGTTGCGTGCCGTTCTTTCCTTATTGACCCATTCCAGAAGTTTCTCTTCTATGGAAGAAATATCCGGACGTTGGAGAGTACCGGTAAAACCAGAAGTCCAGGCCCACAGGACCATCATGAGAGCCACCAAGAATTTTTTCACTGGATAATAAATTTTCCTTTACTTTTCCATTAATTATCTTAACATAGGAGTGAAAAAAAAGAGAGGAGAGCCGCATGAAAAACAAAAGACTTTTTATAGCTTTATTTGCCATCGTTTTTCTTACTGTTTCATCTGTCTACACAGCGCAAAGACGATCCCAGGAGCTCACGGACGAGCAAAAGATTCTCCAGACCATGCATTCCATTTCCAGCCATGACCTTTTTCACTATGTCAAGGAACTGGCTTCGGATAAATACGAAGGCCGTCTCACCGGGACCGAAGCGTACAAAGCCAGCGCCGAGTGGGTGGCATCCCATTTCGAGAAATGGGGAGTCACACCGGTGGGAGACAACGACACGTATTTTCAGGCCTTCCCCAATCCCTACACGCTGATCTTCGAGGATTGTGAGGTTTCCCTCCACGTTCCGTACAAGGACAGCACCATCAAAAAGTACTACCATTATTTCGATGAATTCATCCCGGGCTCCACCTCAGGATCGGGCGAGGTGACGGCCGAAGTGATTTATGTGGGCTACGGCGCCACAGCCCCTGAGTTGGATTATGATGATTATGAAGATGTTGTCGTTGAGGGAAAGATCGTGCTGATGGAGCGGGAGGTGCCGGTGTCTCCGCGCGACGATGCGGAACTCTTCAAAAAATGGCGGCCGTATTCCTTCCACCAGTACAAGCTGGAAAATGCCGTAAAGCATGGGGCCAAAGGGATGATCTACAACTACGGGCCGATCGGCAATCCCAACAACTCCTATGATGCAGGTTTTATCTACTCCCATGTAGGAAGTGTGGTTGTCAAGGATGTTTTTGCTGGAACCGGATACGATCATGAAAAAGTTGTAGAAAAGATCAAAGAGGCGCTCAAGCCCCAATCCTTCTCAACCGGAAAAGTCGTGACTATCCGGAACACCACAGAACACCATCCTGATGGTATCGGTAACAATGTTGTCGGATTGGTAATCGGTTCGGACCCTGAGCTCAAGGATGAAATTATCATTATCGGGGGGCATCTGGACCACCTCGGGAAGTGTTATGAGATCATGCCTGGTGCTAATGACAATGCATCGGCCGTGGCCGTGATGATGGGGATGGCAGAGGCCTTCCACAAATGCCCCATCAAACCCCGCCGTTCCCTTTTGTTCCTCGGTTTCGGTGCTGAGGAGCAGGGTATAGCGGGTTCCAACCATTATTGCGAAAATCCGATTTTTCCGCTCGAAAAAACCGTCGGTTTCCTCAACATGGATGGGGTGGGTTGTGGAGACAAAATCAGTGCCGCGGCAGCCGAGAATTATCCGGAATTCTGGAAATTTATCGATAACGCCAACCAGAAGTATATCCACCGCACCATCAATACCAGTTATTTTTCCAACATTGCCCGCCCTCGATTGGATACGGCGCGCTTCATGTGGAAAGACGTTCCCACCATTTCCTTTAGCGCTTACGGATCTCGTTCCTATTACCATACTCCTCTCGACAACATCGACACCATAACGCCGGAAATTCTCGAGGACGTGACCCAACTTCTTTTCCTGGCTGTGTTGAATATGGCCAACCAGGATTCCATCGACTTCCGGAAATAGAGGAAGGATGGAT
>DAOVBT010000278.1 GCA_030670375.1 Candidatus Aminicenantota bacterium
GGAGGAAATTCTAGGGATAATTACATTGCCAGAATGGAATGGTCAGGGAATGGGAAGATCGTCTTCCAGTGGTTGAATCGCCTGCAGAATAGGGTTCAGGTGATCCTGGGCAACATCGATACAGGAAGGATGCGCACCGTGCTGACAGAAAAAGACGAGGCATGGGTGGATGTTCAGGACATCCACTGGATCGACGATGGCCGGGCTTTTCTCTGGCTGAGCGAGCGGGACGGCTGGCAGCATCTCTATAGGGTCGACCGGACCAGCAGCAAAGTGAAGCTGCTGACACCTGGTGATTTTGATGTCCTCGGGATTGAGTCTGTGGATGAAAAAAAAGGCTGGGTCTTCTTTATGGCCTGTCCGGACAATCCCACACAGCGTTTTTTGTTCAGGACGAGATTGGATAGCGAAATCGAGATCGAACGTGTCACCCCGGAGAGTGCGGGAGGGTCCCACAGCTATCAGATTTCTGCGGATGCCCGGTGGGCCATCCACACTTGGAGCTCCTTCGGTGATCCGCCGAGGTCTGAGATAATTGAACTTCCCGAACACAGGACAGTTCGCATGCTTGCAAGCAATGATGAATTGCGCAGCAAGCTTAGGGCACTGGAAAAAGGGGAGTCTGAATTTTTCCGGGTGAATATCGGGGATGCGGAGCTCGACGGCTGGATGATGAAACCACCCGACTTCGATCCCAAGAAAAAATACCCGCTGTTGTTCCACATCTATGGGGAACCGGCTGGATCGACGGTTCGCGACAGCTGGGGAGGCCGGAATTATCTCTGGTACTTGATGCTGAACCAGAAAGGCTACATCGTTGCCAGCTTGGATAACCGGGGTACCAATGTGCCTCGCGGTCGGGCCTGGCGAAAGAGCATCTACCGGCAGGTGGGGATTCTGGCCTGCAAGGATCAGGCCGCGGCACTGCGGAAGATGTTAAAAGACCGGCCGTATATCGATCCCGAAAGGATCGGTATTTGGGGATGGAGCGGCGGCGGACAGATGAGCCTGAACATGGTCTTCCGGTATCCCGAGCTCTACAGCATGGCCATGGCTATCGCATTTGTGAGCGACCAGCGTCTTTATGACACCATCTATCAAGAGAGGTACATGGGCCTTCCCGATGACAACGAAAAGGGCTACACCGATGGTTCTCCGATAACCCACGCGCATCGACTTAAAGGAAACCTCCTGATCGTCCACGGGACCGCTGACGACAATGTCCATTACCAGAGTTTTGAGCGTCTGGTAAACGAGCTGGTTAGGCACAACAAACACTTCACCATGATGTCCTATCCCAACCGGACCCACGGCATATCCGAAGGACAAAACACGACGAGGCATCTGTTCAGCTTATTGACACATTTTTTGATGGAGAACATGCCACCCGGCTCACCGAAATCTTAAAAGCTGAAACTCGAATTTCCAGTTATTCTTTCAATAAATGATCCGGATTTGAAGGCAGGTATTGGCCAACTGCAACGGGATCTGCTGGACCAAGCCGTTCCACGGAAACGAATTGAGCTCCCAGCTTATTATTATTGTTTTTTTCACTAAACCAGGCTTGCAAGCAAGTTGTTCCGGCTTTCAGATGAATGTTGAATTTGGCAAATTTCAAATTCGGTGACACATCGACAGCGGATTGGATGTTCCCGATGGAAAGATGGGCCTGATTTATGACAAAAATTATGTCACCCTCTCTGTTTTCCGAAATGCATTTGTTTGCCTCTTCCGGCCAGCGCGAGGCTTTAAATTCATATTTGCCATCCCTTTCGACATTTATCACCCATATTCTGTCGCTGTTTTTGTTATGGGCATCGTGCGAGTAGAGTACGGTGGGATTTTCCATCTTTGAACCAACGAAAATCTCATCATACTTGTCAAAATTTTGAGAAATATCCTCCCACCACTCTTCATATTTCTGATGTAATGCCTTAACCACTTCCGAATGCTGATCGGCGACATCATTTTTTTGTCCAGGATCCTTCTGGATATCATAAAGCTCTTGGCTTTCGCGTTTGACCAGACGCCAACGTTCGGTCAGAACCTGATAGTCTTTGTATTTTTCCGGAAAATCCACGCGTTGGTTGTGCACAAACAAGATCCGTTCCAGCCATTGCGCCTCTTGATTGGTGAGCAATGGCATCAAGCTTATGCCATCTACAGCCCCAGCATCCTGCCTTTTCAATCCGCATGCTTCGATCAATGTTGGCAGCAGATCAAAGTGGGCGGTGAGTTTTTTTATATCTTTGCCCACCCCGATATTCCCGCCAGGCCAGCGGATAAAACAAGGCACGCGATGAGCGTTTTCATACCCCCAGATCTTCCCGCCGCGCATTCCGGCACTAAAGCCCTCCTCAACAAAGCCGTTTTCGTCGATCTTAATGCCTCCATACCACGGGCACGGACCGTTGTCGGACATGAAGATAAGGATTGTGTTCTCTTCAAGTTTCAATTCCTTAAGTTCCCTAAGCAGCCGAGCCATGTCTTCGTCAAACTTGGCTATCATTCCATAGTAATTGGCTAATTGGTTTGAAACCTGGGAGCGATAAGGTTCGGAATACTTTTCATCCACATGCAAAGGTGCATGGGGAATGTTAGTCGAGAGAAAACAGAAAAACGGATTCTGACGGTTTTTCTTTATGAATTGGATGGCTTCATCGAACCAGACTGAGTTGCAGTATCCCACGCATTTTTCCGGTTTTCCATTCCGGATATAGGTATCGTTGTAATAATCATTATCCCAATAATCCCAGCTGTTTCCGACCACTCCGCTCCTATGGATCAACACCTCCTCGAATCCCCGGTCCTGCGGCCTGAAAGGATAGTTATCACCAAGGTGCCATTTGCCGAATATGGCTGTTTTGTAGCCGCTAGAGCGGAATACATCGGCCATCGTGACTTTATCTTTTCGGAGTAGCGATCTTCCCCCTATGGTATGCCACACACCCGTTCGAGCCGAATATTCCCCTGTCAGCAGGGATGCTCGTGTGGGTGCACAGCAGGGATCGACATGAAAATTGGTCAGGCGAACACTTTCACGATGTAAGCGATCCAAATTAGGTGTCTTGACGTAGGGGCTGCCATGGGCTCCGATGTCTCCATATCCTTGGTCATCCGTCATGACAAGGATCACATTCGGTTTTTTCCTACTTTTTGGAGAACACCGGATCATACCTAGACTGGAGATGAGGGATAAGGAACCAGCCGAAACAGTTGCGGCCCCGAGGTTTTTCAAGAATTTCCTTCTAGTTTGACTATTCACTTAATTTCTATCCCAAAAAGGAAAGGAATTATATCAGAATGTATATCGATGACTCAAAAGCTTTATAAATCCTTGAGTTTTGTTATTTGTTTGGATAAGCTGGGAAAAAATGCAAAAAAGGGAGTCTGACATGAAGAACATATCCCGACGAAAGTTTTTGAACCTTTCCGCCGCCGCGGCATCCTCCTTGATGATTGTACCCCGGCATGTTCTCGGAGGCAAAAAACATGTGGCACCGAGTGATAAACTCAACATTGCTGGAATCGGTGTCGGTGGTCAGGGAGGCGGCGACCTCTCACGCATAGAGGGTGAAAACATCGTGGCCCTCTGCGATGTCGATTGGGATAGAGCAGCCAGGACATTTAAAAAATACCCCGATGTTCCGCGTTATCGCGACTTCCGTGTGATGCTTGAGAAGCGGAAAGATATCGATGCCGTTGTCGTCGGAACTCCCGACCATTTTCATGCTGTCGCCACCATGGCAGCATTACAACTGGGAAAACATGTCTTCTGCGAAAAGCCCCTCACGCACTCCATCTACGAAGCCCGGTTGCTCACAAAAACTGCCCGTGAAGCCGGAGTCGCCACCCAGATGGGAAATCAGGGGCATGCCATGGAGAGCATCCGCGTGCTTTGTGAATGGATATTGGACGGAGCCATCGGAAACGTAACCGAAGTTCATGCGTGGACGCCTCATCCGGTGTGGCCCCAAGGAATTGGGCGGCCTGCGGAAACTCTCCCTGTCCCCGACACTCTGAGT
>DAOVBT010000174.1 GCA_030670375.1 Candidatus Aminicenantota bacterium
TTCTGTTTTTTTAAGGTCATCCTGTTCTCTGCGGCCTTTTTCCCATTCCTTTTAGTACTCCCATACAATAATTCAGTGCCTGTTTTCACCATCGAGAGCTTCTGATACCTTTTAATTAAAATTTGCGAACTTGTTCTTGCCAAAGATTGATTTATGTAATACTTTTATGAAATCCTATCATAGGTAAACGTAAATAGACAGGACGAAGATATGGCAAAATTAGGGACCAAAGGAAAGTGTCAGTTTTGCAAACAAACTTTCACTAAGGAGGAGATGGAGGGGCATCTCGAGTCGTGTGTTTCAAGAAAAGATGCTGTGGATAAACGGATCAAAAAATCCGGACCTCGAAAAACCGGGGTCTTCCATATTCTTGCAGAGGGCTATTACGAAGCGGATTACTGGCTTCATCTTGACATCCAGGCCGATACTACACTCCGTGACCTGGATCGTTTTCTCAGAGACATCTGGTTGGAATGCTGCGGACATATGAGTTCTTTTACGATCGAGGGAAAAATTTATCTCTCTCAATTGTTTGAGGAACCTGCTGTATTGGGACCGAGGCATGAAGAGTATGATATGGATTTTGAGCTGAAAGATGTCCTGCGCCCCAGGCTGAAATTTTTACATGACTATGACTTTGGAACAACCACGAGGCTTGGTCTAAAGGTCCTGTCCTACCGGGAAGGAGAGATCAGGGGCAAAAAAGTTCAATTGTTGGCCCGGAATGATCCTCCAATGATTTTCTGCGATGTTTGCAGGCAAAGAAAGGCCGCGGTCATCTGCACGGAATGCAAATGGACGAGTGATGGCTGGCTCTGTAATTATTGCGCCCATGCTCATGAATGCGATGAGGAGATGTTCCTGCCTGTCGTCAATTCTCCGCGAGTGGGAGAGTGCGGATATGAAGGCAGCTTCTGGGCAGATATGCCAAAAACACTCAAGGACGACGACCTGTGTCCCTGTGGATCAGGCGAGGAATATATCAAGTGCTGCTGGATCCGAGATGTGATGCAGGAAAAAAGAGAGAAGTCAAGAATTCCCTTTGAAGAACTCAATGAGGCCACCAAGGACAAGGTCTTCAAGAACCAAGACGAAATGCAGAGTTTTGCCGATGACATGATGGATAAGTATAATCGTGAGCCGGATGAGGATTTCCTGGGACTGTCATCCGAACAGACACACCGATTGCTTCATTTTCCCATCGAGCAAAATGAGGATATCGTCCAGATTAACAAAAAGCTCCCACCAAAGTTTTTTGAAAAGGCGCCGATTGTTCACGGCACGCTGTTTTTTCTCTCGGAATTAGCCAAAGTCGAACCACTTAAAGCCACGGCCAAAGGAAATTTACCTCTTAAATTCGCCAGACTTCTGTTTGATGAAATCGATAATTCAAAATTCAAAGAATGGATCAGTTTCCGGTCGGAAGAAAACTCCAGAACGGTCCTGACTCTCCGGCATGTTCTCAGGATGGCGGGATGGATAAGGAAAGAAAAGAAGAAGTTCAGGCTGACGAGGAAAGGACACGGTGTGTTGGCCGGGGGTTTTTCCGAACAGGATTTTTTTCATCTCCTGCAAATTTATACCCAGAAATACAACTGGGGCTTTAACGATCTGTATCCGGAGTTCTGGATCATCCAGGGAGGCTGGCTCTTTTCGCTGTTCATACTGAAAAAAAAGGCCAAAACCTTCACAGAAGATGTTGTCATCTCCCGTGCTTTCATCAAGGCTTTTCCCGAAATCGTACTGGAGGTTGACGCGACCTACGTCAGCAATTTCGAATACATAACCCGCTGCTATTCTTCTCGGTTACTGGAAAATTTCTGTGAGTATTTTGGATTTGTGCAAACCCGCCGGAAAAAGAAAGAAAGATCTTTTTCTGGAAGGCTTTTTGTGAAAACCAGCCCTTTCTTTGATCAATATTTCAACTGGAACGTAAAATGAGGTCAATCCTGTAAACGCTATTTCCCTTGAGTTTCCATGAATATCTCACTTTTGGTGGATTTCCTGAAATATACGATGCCGATTGATTGAACCTCCCTTCGGACTCAATATTAGCATAGTTGGGTGACTAATACCTTGTTAAGGGAGTTGACAGAAAAAAGGAACGTTTTGATAAAAGTGCCAGGGCGTCAGCAAAAGGGGGGTTATTGATGGGAATTAAGGGGATTCCCTGACACTGAAATTATTATACCACAAAAGATCGTTTATGCAAAATATATTACGTTACTCCTGGTTGTTTCTTTTCCACTTTGTGCTTACAATGGTGATTTTGGCACCAAAATGGCCAATTTAAGTCTCAGAATTACGAAGATTTTCAGGAAATTTTATTTTATATCAACGATTTAGAACAGCCAAGCACCAATATCGAACCCTAATAATTGGCATTTGGGGGCTAGATTCATTGAAATGTCACATTATGTCACTTTAAAATTCACCAAAAATATTTATATTAAACATATGGCATCCTGTTTTGCTGGAGGCAGGAAATCACTCCTTTTTGGCATATTGCCTGTTTCCCCAATTTGCGAAATACAGCCAGCATATACTCTTCCGTCAGCATGGTTTTTGTCCTAAAAAGAATCTTTGTGATGTCTCCCTCCGATATCAAAGACTCACAAAAACATCCAAAAGATCTGCCAGGCATCCATGGAGCGGCTCCCGCACAACTTTCAAACGCCCGTTGTCATCGGGGTCGGCTATGATGTGCCATTTGACGAGGGAGATCATCATTTCTCTGATCTCCAGACAGGTCACACATCTGGGATGGACCCCGCTCCCGCTGTTGAAATAATAGGGCTCGGTTTCCATCCCGGCTAGATTCTGCTGCTTGCTCAAGGACATGAAAATCGGGCGGTGGGTGTGCCCGGCAACGGCGACCATCCGATTTTTTCTCGCCCATTCCATAATGCCTAGCTCCACTTTGTTTCGTTTCTTGATGCTCTGGGCAGGACTTGTCGGGTCTTTCCATCCGAATCCGTTCTGGAGGGGGCGCCAGAAATGTCGCACGAAAAACCGTCCCACCGGTGCCAGAGAATCATTAATAAAATCTCCCTGGTGGCCGTGGAACAAAAAAATCTTGTTCCCAATCATAGCCGTCTCATAGATCTCCAGATTGTGGAAGAGGCCGGCTATATGGGTTCGGGCTGCCTCCAGCGCCCTCTCAAGCCATTTATCGTTTCCCATCTGCAAATTGTGATTCCCGAGGGTATAACACAACCTGTTTTCCCGATGGAATTTATCCATCAGGCGGAATATGTTCCCGTGGGCCCTCACAATGTCGGCAAAATGGCGATTTTCGTACAGTTCATCTCCGTCGCCCAGCTCGATATAAGTAAAGCTTTCTCCGTAGTAGAAATCTAGAGCATTCGCAAAAATAAGGGAATTATGCATAAAATCATCGGCCCAATCTCCCAGTCCCCTGTGAAGGTCGCTGAAGATCACAAATTTGGCGTCTACTGTCAGTTCATATCTTTTCTCGTTTTTTGCAAGGGCTTTATCTAAAGCGGGTCCGATTCTGATAAAACACATGGTTCACCATACCCCTTCCATGGCAGATCCCCTCATCTAGTCTATTTAGCAGCCAAAAAATCACCCACCAATTTTAGTCCCCATCACCAAACCCCCCTGTTTATATGTTTTCCCTTACTTTGTTCAATAACGCATCCCGGTCAAAAGGCTTCGCCATCAGATAAATACCCTCTTGAGTGCTGCTGTATTGTTCTTCTTCCTTCTTGATCAAGGATGACAAAAATATTATCGGAATGTTTTGTGTCGAAGGATCTTTTTTCAAGATCGATGCAACCTCGCTTCCGTCCATATCGGGCATCACGATATCCAGGATGATCAAATTCGGGTGGTCATTTTTGGCAATATTAACGGCTTCGTATCCTCCAGAGGCTTGGAGAACATGGTATTCATTGCTGCTAAAGATATTCCTGAGCATTTTAAGATTGAGCGAATCATCGTCAACGATGAGGATTTTTTTGTATCTCATTTAAAGTACGCCTTGAAGAATATCCTTCCTCTATGTATAAGTTTTGATGTAAAAAGGCAAAAAATCAACCTTTTGAGGCAAAATGTCACATTATTTCACATTATGTCACATTATTTCACTTTGAAAATGCCTCAAAAGGTAATATCGTAAACTTCAGAATGGCAAATTCTAGAATGTCGGGCCCTTCTCAAAATGTTCCGATTGACAAAATTTTTCCAAAAAGTGATAATAATCTGGAGAATATGGGGCTCAGCATGAAGAGAAGTGATATCCTTCACTCATGGAAAGAAATTTCCGCATACCTGGATAGAGATGTCAGAACATGTCACAGGTGGGAAGATGAGCTGGGATTGCCGATTTACCGGATTGATGAGAATTCCCCAAGGTCGAAAGTTTTTGCTTACAAAAAAGAAATCGATGAATGGCTGAGGGAAAGAGCGAATAATCATCAAGACGAAAAAAATTCCTCGTTTTGGACAAACAGAGGAGTGATTGCCGGATTAGCCATTGGCTTTTTGTTATTATCCGTCTTTTTTGCATGGCTTTATTTCTTTAAAAATCCTCCGGTTTCGTCTCTGTCCGAGCTTACATTATCCGTTCTTCCGTTTAAAAATCTCAATTCCTCAGAATATGATGAATATTTCTCCGAAGGCATTACGAATGAAATAAAGTGGAACCTGATCCGATTGAACAAAATCAGAGTGATCTCTGGATCTTTGGATGAGCTGAACCTATATCCCGCCCAAGACAGGGAGATGTTCGGTCAGAAGCTCAAGCCGGACTATCTTGTGATGGGTGAGTTAAGGCAGGACAAGGACAAGATTTTGTTAAGCATCAGTCTGATCAGAGCAGAGGATAACAAAAACCTGTGGAATGGATCGTATGAAAGCGATCAAGACGACATCTTAAACATCATCCAGAGCATCAGTCACAAGATCCACGAACAATTGAATGTCAAGGTGGATGAAGCCCTTTTTGATCAGTCAAAAAGAGGCAAAACCAGTGACTTTTCGGCATTTGATACCTATCTTAAAGGAAATTTTGTCTCAAATAGAATTAGCAGACAGGATGCTGATCCCTGGAAGCTGTACCATCAAGGAAAATATCTTTTAGGAAGATGGACACCAGAAAGCAATGAATTGGCTATCAGCCTTTTTAACCAGGCCATCGAGATCGATAGCAATTATGCACTCGCATACATCGGATTAGCCCAATGTTATGCGTATTATGTCAATATGGAATGGGATTCTGACATCGAATGGCTGAACAAAGCAGAAGTCCTGCTAAATGAAGCTCAGGAAATTTCCCCTGATATTTCAGAATATTACAGCACTATAATCGAGAT
>DAOVBT010000091.1 GCA_030670375.1 Candidatus Aminicenantota bacterium
GATAAAACGTGAGCTCCGCAAGTGGGTAGAAAAGTAAGCCGTAATTACAGACATAGCCACCATAATCCCAGGCAGCAGTGATAAACTGCTAAACAGACGCCCATTTGTCACCAATTTGCGTACGGTTGCTAAAACGGAAGGAGACAGATGTGCTTATGATTTTCAGGGGAATATCTGAGGAATAAGATGGTAGCGGGGGCTGGATTTGAACCAGCGACCTCCGGGTTATGAGCCCGACGAGCTACCAGACTGCTCTACCCCGCAGTACCGGCAATTATTATAGCACTCTGATTTTTTTTGTCAAAACAATTGTTGAAAATAGCTATTTCCCTCTAATTTTGAGCTCATTTTTTCCAGCTGCTATACTTATGCTTTTATATCTTAAAAAAACCTTGACATAACAGGATGGCAAAAAATATAATTAGTGACTTAAAAAATGGCTCATTTCTTATTTTTTTTGCTCGCTATCATATGCATTGCATCAGTCTTGGGGATGATCATATCCAAAGACCAGGCCTACACTGCCCTTTTCTTGATTGTGGCCTTTGTCTGTATGGGAGGCCTGTTTGGCCTTCTCGAGGCTCCGTTTATCGCAGCAGTCCAAATCATCATATATGCCGGGGCCATCATGATCCTTTTTATCTTTGTCGTCATGATGATCAACCTGAGAAAAGGCGTGGGGCCAGAAAAAAAGAAATGGACAATGTATTTTGCGGTTGTTATCGCTGCTGTGCTTGTTGTAGAGCTCGTATTAACCCTAAAAGGTACTCTTGAACCGATCAGTTCCGCCGCTTTAGAAAGTTTGGGCAGCCCGACTGACCTCGGCCGGTTGTTGTTCACCAAATACCTGTATCCGTTCGAGATCACTTCCATATTGATCATTGCAGCCTTGGTCGGTGCGATCGTTCTGGTTAAAAAGAGAGACAAGGAATGATTCCGCTAAACTATTTTTTGGTTCTGAGCATCATCCTTTTTGCTCTGGGGGCAATCGCATTTTTCGTCAAACGGGATCTGATCACCCAGTTTATGGCGATCGAGATCATGTTCAACGCCGCCAATCTGGCTTTCCTTGCATTTGCCAAGTCGGCAGGTTCCCTGGATGGCCAGATCATCGTCTTCTTCGTTATCACCGTGGCGGCCGCGGAAGCGGCTGTGGGCTTGGCCATCATTCTTTTGATATTCCGGCAAAAAAAGACCATAAAATCCGAAGATATAAAATTGATGAAAGGATAAAATGACAGATTACTTCTGGTTGATTCCATTTATCCCCGCGTTGAGCACGCTCATTCTGGTTTTGTTCGGGCAGAAACTCCCAAAGAAATATGTTTCCTTCCAGGCCTGTTTTGCCGTTTTTGCCTCCTTTGCCATCTCAGTCATTTCCTTTATCGGACTGCTCCAGACCAGCCACGAGCATCTGCCGATCATCAAAAACCTTTTCTCCTGGATCCATGCCGGAAGTTTCCAGGCAGACCTTGCTCTCCAGCTCGATCCCCTCTCCTCGATTATGACCCTGGTGGTCACAGGAGTAGGATTTCTCATCCACGTGTATTCAGTAGGTTACATGGCCGATGATGAGGGGTACACCCGCTATTTCACTTATTTGAATCTTTTTACCTTTGCCATGCTCATTCTTGTTATGGGATCCAATCTTGTTGTGATGTTCGTGGGATGGGAAGGAGTCGGCCTCTGTTCCTATTTATTGATCGGATTTTGGTTCGATAAACACTCGGCAGCCAACGCCGGTAAAAAAGCATTTATCGTGAACAGGATCGGCGACGCCGCCTTTCTCCTCGGCATATTCTTTATCTTTACCCATATTGGAAGCGGAGAGTTCAGCGTTATAAACGCAGCTATCGGCGGCGGTGCTATCACCCAAGGTCTGGCAACTTTAATCGCCATCCTTCTTTTTGTCGGGGCCACGGGGAAATCCGCACAAATTCCCCTGTATATCTGGCTTCCCGATGCGATGGAAGGTCCGACACCTGTCAGCGCCCTCATCCACGCTGCAACCATGGTCACGGCCGGCGTTTACATGGTCGCCCGGATGAACGTCCTGTTCACATTCTCTGGTTCTGCTAATTCTCTCGTTGCCATCATCGGGGCGGTAACAGCGGTTTTTGCCGCCACCATGGCATTGACGCAAAACGACATCAAGAGGGTATTGGCTTACTCGACGATATCCCAGATCGGATACATGTTTATCGGATGCGGAGTTGGCGCCTATGCAGCAGGCATGTTCCATCTGTTCACTCACGCTTTTTTCAAAAGCCTTCTGTTTTTGGCCGCCGGAAGCGTGATTCACGCCTTGTCCGGCGAATTGAACATGCAAAAGATGGGGGGGCTGCGGAAATACCTTCCCCTCACCTACCCCACGTTCCTGATCGGCGCCATTGCGATTGCGGGGATTCCTTTCTTATCCGGATTCTTTTCCAAGGATGCGATCTTGACAAGCGCCTATGCCAACGGTCAGTATCTCGTTTGGGCCCTCGGCATATTCTGTGCGGTTTTAACCGCCTTTTACATGTTCCGCCTTATTTTCCTCACCTTTTTCGGCAACGAGCGCCTCGAACCTGAAGCCAAAAAACATCTGCATGAATCTCCTCCTGCGATGACCATCCCCCTTGTCCTGCTGGCTTTCTTTTCGATCGTTGCCGGTTATGTCGGCCTCCCTGTTGTCGTCGGGAAGGATCTGAACTTTTTCGGCCGGTTTTTGGAACCGGTTATCCATCAAGCTCATGAAGTCCACTTGAGCCTGGGAACGGAATGGATGCTGATCTTGATCTCGATAGCTGTGGCTGTGACAGGCATTTTTATCGCCTGGGTATTTTACATCAAGAACCCCAAAATCCCCAAAAACATCGTCGCTCGATTCCCTGGCCTTTACAAGCTTCTGTATAACAAATACTACGTGGACGAAATCTACAACACTCTGTTCGTGAACTCCACGATAAAGGGCTCCGAGATCGTGTATGATCATTTCGACCTAAAGGTTATAGACGGAGTCGTCAATGGTTCGGCAAAAACCACCAATTTCTTCGGAAAGGTTTTGAGTTATTTTCAGACTGGGTATATCAAGGATTATGCCCTGATTTTCTTGTTGGGCGTTATTCTGCTATTAGGATATTTGTTGTTTTAAAAAAATGGAAATACCAATTTTAAGCATCGTCACGTTTCTCCCCCTGGCTGGAGCTCTGCTGTTTATTTTTGTCAACCGCGACAAAGAGAACCTGCTGCGCTATCTGGCATTAATCATCTCGATTGCCACTTTCATCGTTTCGCTGTATCTTTATTTCAACTTCAATGCCCAAACCCCCGATCCTCAGTTCGTGGAAAAAGGCCCTTGGATCGGGTACGGGATAAACTACCATATCGGGATAGATGGCATCAGCCTGTACTTGATACTTTTAACCACCTTCCTGATGCCGATCGTGATCCTTTCCTCCTGGACATACATCCAGAAGCGGGTCAAGGAATACCTGATCTTCATGTTTTTGCTCCAGACAGGCATCGTAGGCGTTTTTGTCTCCCTGAATCTTTTCCTGTTTTACGTGTTCTGGGAAGCCATGCTGATCCCGATGTATTTTCTGATCGGGATATGGGGTGGAAAACGGAAGATCTATGCCACCGTGAAATTCGTACTTTTTACCATGTTGGGCAGCCTTCTGATGCTGGTGGCCATATTCTACCTGTACAATCTTTTTTACAAAGCCACGGGCACTTACTCCCTTAACATATTCGATTACTACCGCATGATCCTCAACCCGAGCGTCCAGGTATGGTTATTCCTGGCTTTTGGCCTGGCATTTGCCATCAAAATACCGATGTTTCCGTTTCACACGTGGCTTCCCGATGCTCACGTCGAAGCCCCCACAGGCGGGTCAGTTGTCCTGGCAGCCGTCCTGTTGAAACTGGGGGCGTACGGTTTTCTGCGATTTGCCTTTCCGATGTTTCCTGATGCCCTGCAGAAATTTCTTCCCATACTCGGCGTGCTGTGTGTCATAGGCATCATCTACGGGGGGCTGATGGCCCTCATCCAAAAGGATGTTAAATCCCTTGTCGCTTACTCCAGTGTCAGCCACATGGGACTTATCATGCTGGCCATATTTGCTCTCAACATGGAGGGCATCGTGGGAGGGATCTACCAGATGCTCAACCACGGGCTGAGCACAGGCGCGCTGTTCTTGTGTGTTGGCATTCTCTACGAAAGGTCACACACACGCATGATCAAAGATTTTGGGGGAGTCAGCAAACAGATGCCGATATTTTCGGCATTTTTCATGGTCTGCATACTCTCTTCGGTAGGACTACCCGGACTCAACGGTTTTGTCGGTGAGATTCTCTGCCTGTTCGGCGTGTTCAAGGCCAACAAGATTTTGGCCATCCTGGCTGTCACTACCATAATCCTGGCAGCCGCTTATCTGCTCTGGATGTTCCAGAGAGTGATGCAGGGCCCGATTACAAACGACAGGGTACGTTCGTTCAAAGACCTGAATCTAAGGGAAATCATCTTTCTGACTCCGATTGTAATATTGATGTTCTGGATGGGAATCTATCCCCAGACCTTCCTGAGAAAAATGGACGTATCTGTCGCCAATCTGTTGAATCAGGTTAACCGGAAAGAGGTGATATTCACCAAAGTCAAAAAGGAGAATAATCCTCCTTCTTATATCTTGATGGAGAAAGAAATAAAAAAGGATTCCACAGCAAAAGAGGATAAAGAATCGCAATGAACACCATCTATGCGTTGTTCCCGGTTTTGATCATCGTTGCTGCTTCTCTGCTGGTGATGATTCTTGAAGTCTTTCTCAAGAGAGAAGATCGCAGCTATCTCGCATATATCTCTCTCCTGTTCCTGATCGCCGCGGCTGCCGGATGTGTTAAGTTCTGGGACAAGGGTTATTCCTACTTCGACGGAAATTTATCCTTGAGCAACCTCTCCTTGTTTTTCTGCTTTATCCTGATCATTGCCACCTTCCTTGTGATCCTCATTTCCATGAAATACCTCACCCTCCAGAACGCCAACTACGGCGAGTACTATGTGCTTCTGCTGTTTGCCTTGTCTGGCATGATCATAATGGTCTCCTCCAGCGACCTGATCGTGATCTTCCTAGGACTGGAGGTGTTATCGCTCAGCAGCTATGCCCTAGCCGGATTGCGCCGGGAGGACGAAAAATCTAACGAGGCTGCCGTCAAATATTTCTTACTCGGCAGTTTTGCTTCGGCTTTCCTTGTTTTTGGCATTGCCTTTCTGTACGGAGCGACGCAAGCAACTGCCATCCCCTCGATCGTCGAGGGACTGCAATCTGGTTCTTCCTTCGGAACTCTGGGCCTCGTGGGTTTGGGGCTTGTCGTTATCGGGTTTGGATTCAAGGTCGCGGTTGTCCCATTCCACATGTGGACACCGGACGTGTACCAGGGTGCTCCAACGCCGATCACAGCCTTCTTCTCGGTCGGCCCCAAAGCCGTCGGATTCGCTGTTCTGCTCAGGATTTTTATCCCCTATTTTAAAGACGCCCTTGAATCTCAGTTGATGTTCGGATTGCTCTGGATTATCGCCGCCATCACGATGATTGCCGGGAACCTGATCGCTCTCAGACAGACCAACGTCAAAAGGATCCTAGCCTATTCCAGTATCGCTCATGCCGGCTATTTGATGGTGGCCATTCTCGCCCAGGATACACAGAGCCTGGTATTTTATCTTACAGCTTATCTGTTCATGAACATCGGGGCATTTGCCGCGGTTATCGCCTTGGGGAAAAAGGATCATGAGTACCTGGAGCTGGAAGACTACAAAGGGATCGGATTCCGGTATCCCTGGATCGGGGCAACCTTTGCCGTTTTTCTGATTTCATTGGCTGGTTTTCCTCCCACCGGAGGATTCCTGGCGAAGTTTTATGTATTCTCAGCCGCTGTTAGGCAGGGACTCGTTTCTCTTGTTATCATCGGCGTTCTGGCCAGTCTTGTCTCCGTTTTTTATTATCTGCGAATCATCATTTATATGTACATGAAAGAGCCCTCCTACGATGTGGAAATAAACATCGATAATCCATCGCTCTTCCTTGCGCTTTTTCTCTGCCTGTATGGTGTTCTCCAGCTCGGTATCTTCCCGGGGAATATCCTGGTGTTGATCAGTCAGGCTGTCGCCGCCCTCCCGTTTTAACCATTCTAAGTTACGCTTTCCCAGCCCACCCTCACATTAATGGGTGCGAGGCATAGGGTATGCATCGGCATTTTTTATGAATAATTCAGGTTAAAACTGAGGGATAAAAAGGGAGGGAAAGGTTGGAGCAGGACGTAAGCCGAATTCTGTTCCCGCCGTAGCGAGGGTGGTTATTTGTCTAAGCAACCTACCCGCCCCTCGAAACGGGCCGTTTCAACCGGGGCCAATTTGGTCTTGCTCCGGATGGGGTTTACCGTGCTCCTGATGTCACCATCAGAACGGTGAGCTCTTACCTCACCTTTTCACCCTTACTCCGTAAGAACGTGAATACCGATCTTACAGGGCGGTGTGTTTTCTGTGGCACTTTCCTCCGATCGCTCGGAGTCGCTGTTAGCGACCATCCTGCCCTTTGGAGTTCGGACTTTCCTCCCCTTCTCGACTTTGAGTCGAAGAAGGAGCAACCACCTCACCTACTCCAGCCTTTATTTTTATACCATATTGTTCCAATTTTTTATACAGGTTGCTGCGGGGAGTATCGATCGTCCTTGCGGTTTGAGAGATGTTCCAGTCGTTTTCTCGGAGCTTGGAAAGGATAAACTCCTTTTCAGCCAAATCTCTGAATTCTTTGAGATTTTTTATCCCCTTGGCATCGGGAAGATAGATGCGTATCTCTCCCCGGATTTCTTCGGGAAGGTATTTTTCGTCGATCGTGTTTCCATCAGTGGCAATGATCAATCGTTCGATCACATTCTTAAGTTGGCGAATGTTTCCTTTCCAGGGATACTTCATCATCGCCTTAACAGCATCCTCGGAAAATTTCTTTTGCTTAAAGTTGTTGTCCGCCGCAATGAGCTGGCTAAAATACTCAATCAGGAGAGGGATATCCTCTTTTTTCTCTCGAAGCGCAGGGGAATAAAGGGGTACAACGTTCAAACGAAAATACAGATCTTCCCTGAAATTATACTCCTGAATTTCCTTTTTGAGATCTTTATTTGTCGCGGCGATCACCCGAACATCCACTTTGCCGATTTTACTCGACCCAACTTTCTGAACTTCTCCTTCCTCCAGAACGCGCAATACCTTGGCTTGTGTTTTGAGACTCATATCCCCCACTTCATCAAGAAAAATCGTACCGCCATCAGCCAGATCGAACTTGCCCAATTTTTTTTCTGTCGCTCCTGTAAAGGCCCCTTTCACGTGCCCGAAGAGTTCACTTTCGATCAATTCCTCCGGAATGGCCGCACAGTTGACCTGGATGAACGGGTCCTTTGCCCGGAGGCTATGATTGTGAATAGCCCGCGCTATGAGTTCTTTTCCCGTCCCGCTCTCTCCGAAAATCATGATAGTGGCATTGGTGGGGGCGATTTTCAAGATCTCATATGAAAAGAGCCACACAGCA
>DAOVBT010000051.1 GCA_030670375.1 Candidatus Aminicenantota bacterium
TGGTGCTCATCTTATGTAATCTTTTATATGCATTAAGAGGAGGTGGAATGCGAAAACGATTCAATGTATATACTGGGATCTTGATCTTTATTTTCTTCGTAGCCTTTCATTTCTGCACCAGCCAAAACAATAAGGGGAATTTGGGGATGTCTCGAGAGGAAGTGTCGCTACAGCCTGTCAAACTGAAACCGATGCCATTGGGATCGATCAAGCCCACAGGGTGGCTGAAAAATCAACTGCGGATCCAGGCCGATGGATTAAGCGGCCACCTGGATGAGTTCTGGCCCGATATCCATGGCAGCGCCTGGTTCGGTGGGGAGTCGGATGCATGGGAAAGAGCACCATACTGGCTGGATGGTGTCGTTCCTCTGGCATTCCTCCTGGAGGATGAAAATCTAATAAACAAAGTCACAAAATACATGGATCATGTCATCGCCAACCAGGACGAATCCGGCTGGATCTCTCCTGCGGAATCTCCGTCCAACTATGACCTCTGGGCCATATTCTTGGTGTTGAAACCACTGATCCAATACTATGAGGCCACCGGAGATGAACGGATCCCCGAGGTTGTGGAGAAGACCCTGCGGTGGGTGGATGGGCATATCGACCGGCGTCCGCTCTTCAATTGGGGCAAATTCCGTTGGTTTGAATCACTGCTGAGCATATACTGGCTTTACGAAAGGAACCAACAGGATTGGCTGCTGGACCTGGCTGTGAAACTCCACGCTCAAGGTTTTGACTGGACTTCATTTTTCCGGCGTTTCCCTCTTACGGGAGTCACTCCCAAAGGGAAATGGACCTACATGGGCCATGTGGTCAATAACGGTATGGCTGTCAAAGCTCCAGCGCTGTGGTGGCGCCTGACTGGCGATGAGAATGACCGGCAAATGGCCCAGGAGATGATCGCAAAACAGGATCTTTACCACGGTCAAGCGGCAGGAATCTTCAGTGGGGATGAATGCTTTGCGGGAAAAAATCCGTCTCAGGGCACAGAGCTCTGCGCGGTAGTAGAATATCAGTTCTCCCTGGAGATATTGCTGTCAATTCTTGGGGATCCAGCTTTCGGCGATCGCCTGGAAAAAGTGACCTTCAATGCCCTGCCCGCCACGTTTTCCCCGGATATGTGGTCCCATCAGTATGACCAGCAGGTCAATCAAGTCGAATGCAGCATCCGGGAAAACAGGCTCTGGACCACGAATGGCCCGGAATCCAACATTTATGGGTTGGAGCCCAATTACGGCTGCTGCACCGCCAACCTCAGTCAAGGTTGGCCCAAATTTGCCGCTCATCTGTGGATGAGGACAGAAGATGAGGGACTGGCGGCAGTGGCCTACGCGCCGAGCATTGTCTCCACACAAATAAAGGATATTCCTGTTTCTATCGAGATCGTCACCGATTATCCGTTTCGCCAAGATATTCAATTGAAAGTTAACGTTGATGAGCCGGTTCGATTTCCTCTCCATCTGCGCATTCCTGCATGGGCTGATGAGGCCTCGATCACCATTGGAGAGAACCAACGTACTCCCTCGGCAGGATCTTTTTATGTGCTGGAAAGGGACTGGACCGGCACGACGGAAATCGACATGGCGTTTCCGATGAGACCTCGTGTTTCGCGCCGATACAACAATTCACTTGCCTTGGAGAGAGGCCCGCTGCTGTATGCGCTAAAGATAGGAGAGGAGTGGAAGCGGGTCAATGCGGATAAAACACATCGCGAACTGCCTCATGCAGACTGGGAAGTTTATCCCACAACTCCCTGGAATTATGCTTTGGATCTGAATCAAGATAAGCGGAATACACTGAATTTTGTGGAGCATCCTGTTGGAGATGTGCCCTTTTCACCCGAAGGGGCACCGGTATCCGTGAAGGTCAAGGGAATAAGGATCGATGGATGGAAGCTGGAAAACGGCTCTGCCGGTGAACTTCCCCAAAGCCCCGTTTCAGCCACCGGCGACTTGGAGGAACTCATCCTCATTCCTTACGGGTGCACCAACCTGCGCATTGCCGAGTTCCCCACTCTCAAGTGAAGGGGCTCGTAATGCCTGATAGAATTTATCCAGCGATGGTTATTTCCTTATTTATGATCTGTTTCTCCCTGACTGCGGGGACAGGGCTAGCATCATCCGGCGACTACGCTATACTTGTGTCCCCACAAACAATCGTCCCGGGCCAAACCTTTCGTGTCTTAACGGCATCGGAGAATCCTCATACCCAAGCGATTCTGAAAGCATTGGGCCCCTCCGGTTCTTTGCCCGTTTTGGGGCAGCAGAAGGGAGGAGGCCCCCCTTATTGGTGGACGGCTGAATTTGAGGCAGTAGAGGAGGGGATTCACAAAGTATGGCTCGAGCACGAAAGATCAAGGCTGACAGAAAAAAGCTTCGCGGTCAGTAAAAAAACGCAGATCCTGAATCCTAGCCCTTTCATCTGGTTAACCGAACACTCTTGGATACGCCAGTTCGAAAATCTCTACGCGGCATGGATCGAGAAGCTCTTCCTAGATAAGGAGGAAGGCTACTCATGGGATTTCCTCCATCAAGTGATGCGCGATGCTGACAGCAATTTTCTGCACAATCATCTGGGATTGGATGAAGACGACAACCTGATTTTAGACCCGGACTGTGCAGACAATCCCTTTTTTTTCCGCGCCTATTTTGCCTGGAAGCTCGGTCTTCCTTATGGGCATCATATCTGTGACCGGGGCAATGCCCAAAGGGCCCCTCGATGCGGTCAGTGGTTTTCCAATCATTCCCCTCGTAAAAAAGGACGGGAAGACCTGAAAGCTTTTCAGAGCTTTGCACGGACCATCAAAAATATTATCCATTCGGGAAGCGCTCGCACCGGATTTTCCGATAACAACACAGATCTGTACCCTCTTCCACTCCAGCAAAAGCATCTGCGCCCCGGGGTGGTTTTTGCTGATCCCTACGGGCATACCTTGATGGTCGTGCGCTGGGTTTCCCAGACAGAGAAAGAATCCGGACAGCTGTTGGCCGTAGACGCCCAGCCTGACGGAACCATCGGCATCAGAAGATTCTGGCAGGGGCAATTTCTTTTTTCCACAAGCCACGTGATCGGAGAACCGGGATTTAAAGCCTTCCGGCCGATCGTGCAAGAAAACGGCCGGCTCAGAGTCCTCTCGAACCAAGAAATTGCCGACTCCAAGGAGTACGGGAATTTTTCTCTTCAACAGCAGAACATGAGTCCGCAGGTGTTTTATGACAGCATGGACCGCCTCATCAATCCTCGGCCACTGGACCCAGTCACAGCCTTGCGAGAACTCCATGATGCTGTCCAAGAACGCCTCCATGCAAGGGCAAGGGCGGTAGCCAACGGGGAAAAATACATGATTGAGACAAACTTTGAAGTTATTCCTATGCCCTCAGGTGCCAGGATATTTCAGACCTCAGGTCCATGGGAAGATTATTCCACTCCTGCCCGAGACATGCGCCTGTTGATCGCGTTGGATGTGCTCACGGATTTTCCCGACAAGGTGATGAGAAATCCGGAGGCCTTTACCAATCCGGCTTCCAAAAGATCCGAAGACCTCAAGGTCGAGTTGGAAAATCTTCACAGAAAATGGGCAAAGGAGACCACTATCACTTACACGCACAGCAATGGCGTATCTCATACGCTAACCCTCGCTGACATCCTGAACCGAAGGGAAAAATTGGAAATGGCCTACAATCCCAACGATGGTGTGGAAGTGCGTTGGGGAGCGGCCGAGGGAAGCGAGGAATTCTCATCTTGTCTTCGACGAGCCCCTGTCGACCAGCGCCGAAGAATGGAGTCTTACCGCAAATGGTTCAGAGACCGTATTTTCCCAATTCGCTAATTCAGGTTAAGGATTCGGCTGTTTGGATGAGACTATCAAAAAACAAAGAAACATCTTCACGCGTAAGCTCGTGGTTGGCAATAACCAAGCGTATGGCCACATCTTCTCCCAAGCGGGCAAAATTAACCAAAGCCTTGCCCTTTCGAGCCAGTTCCTCTCGTAAACGGAGGTTGAATTTGTCGATATCTTCCGAAGTGTTAGGGACATACCGGAAACAAACATTAACCGACGATCGGGGTGCCATGAGTTCCAGTGAAGGAGCATGGTTAACGATGTCCTCGGCGTAAGCTGCAAGTTCAAAAAAGCGGTCGACCCGCTCGGTGTACCCTTTATCCCCATAATATTTCCAGGAGAGCCACAATTTCAGGGCGTCGACTCTGCGCCCGCATTGCAAGGAAATCGGACCCAAGTCATAGGCCCCGTAAGACTCATCGTGAAAAATGTAGTCCGTGCCGGAAACAGAATTGGTTTTCCACAGGTGCCCTTTTTCTCTAACCAACAGGATCGAGCACATCAAAGGTAGCCCCATCAGTTTGTGGGCGTTCCAGGCAAAGGAATCGGCTTTATCCAAGCCTTCGAGAAGATGGCGATGACGGGGACTGAGAATCACCGTTCCTCCGAGAGCTCCGTCCACATGAAACCAGAGATCGTGTTGTTTGGCAATAGGGGCAATATCTTCCAAAGGATCAAAAGCTCCCTTGACTGTGGTCCCGGCCGTAGCTCCCACAAAAAAGGGCTGTTTTCCCTTCTCCAGGCTCTCCTCGATAGCCATGGCAAGTTCCTCCGGGATCATCCGGCCCGTATCATCGGTTTTGATTTTACGAAGATTGGTGCTTCCCAGACCCAATACATTGGCGCTTTTTTCGAACGAATAGTGAGCTTCCTCGGACACGAATGCGATCAGTTCGGCGGCGTTACTGTACCCCTTGCTTTTGACATGAGGCAGTGCGCGATTGCGGGCGATCATCATCGCTTGCAGATTCCCGTTGCTTCCACCGGTTACAAACAGGCCTTCCGGATTTTCGAAGCCACAAATGCCACCCAATTTTTTTATCAGTTCCTTTTCCATCAGAGTTGCCACGGGCGCCACTTCGTAGGTGTACATGGATGTGTTGGCCAGGCTAGCGAAAAGTTCACCCAAGAGCCCGGGGAGAGTGAATCCCGACCAAAGCTGGTTGAAGAACTGCCGATGACCTGTCCTGACCGAGAAAGTCAGGTATTGTTCGATGGTCTTATACAGTTCGTCAAGGGAACATCCATTCTCTGGAAGAGTCAGATCAATTTGGGAACGCAGTTTTTCCGGAGGGAGATGATGGGCAACTTTAGTCTCCGGATTTGCGTTACTTAATATGTAGGTATTGACAAGATCCATGACTCTCTGATCTAAAAATGGTTTTGTATCAGACACGACCGATTCTCCGTTTTCGATGTATATTCCCTTATATCATGGCAAGTATCCGGCTTTTGGTCAATACCATGCCTTCCCCTGATTGACAAACAGCCAAATGCTATCTAATATGAATTTACCCGTGAGAATAAGATGAAAAGCATTTTCAGAGCCTTGGTTCCTCAAAAATTTCGGTTCTACATGAGGATTTTCTGGATTGGCTTCACCGATCTGGTCACAGGTACGCGCTTTAAGTTCGCGAAGAATTCTCCAGCAAAATTGGAAACAGCCAAAACATGGCCTGAGCGGATCACCATCGTCCAACCGATCAATGTCAGCGAATGGGCAGAAAACAAAAAATACAACCTCCGAATAGCCATTTCCAGATTTCAAAATGTCCCTATCTATCCCGGTGAAATTTTTTCCTTCTGGCATTATGTGGGAAATCCGACCAAAAAAGCTGGGTATAAAATAGGCATCAATATCATAAAGAACCGATTGGATTTCGATTACGGAGGCGGATTATGCCAGTTGTCCGGATTGCTGTACCATCTTGCGCTCGCGGGAGGGCTGGGGATCGTGGAGAGATACCCGCATTCTGCCGATCTTTACACGGACGAGACGAGATACACGCCACTTGGAGCAGATGCAACAACCGCTTACGGTTACAAGGACTTGAGGTTTAGGAATACAATAAAAGTCCCATGGTGTTTCCGGACGAGGATCGAGGGGAATCAATTGATAGGAGCACTGTGCGCTCCCGAGCCCCTTCAAGAATATGAGCTTCGGTTCGATAAAGTTCTTGTGGACGGAATGGAAGAAGTGGAAACCCTGAGGCGTAACGAGTCGGGTAAATTTGAGGTCATATGCAAGCAGAGTTACACGATAGCAGAGCACGATACAGTCCTTTAATCGGATTCTTTCCTCTCTAAGCTTAACTCCTTTTCTTGTCCTTTTTTTGTTATACTTCTGGGGAACGAATCAGCATGAAACAGCGTGGGAGAAGAAAAATGACTAAGCAAAACGGGAAACGGATTCTCTTATTTTTGGCTATTGTCGGTTATGCGATCGCAGGTTTTCAATCAACGGGTGTATCTTCGAAAAACGGCAATGATTGGGAAAACCCTGAAATGATCTCCCAAAACAAGGAACCCGCGCACAACACCTTGATGCCCTATTCGGATAAAGCGGCAGCCATTTGTTGTGATCGATTTCAGTCGGAATTTTTTCAGTCTCTCAACGGCAATTGGAAATTTTATTGGGTAAAAAAGCCGGCTGATAGGCCTAAGGATTTTTATGAGCCGGACTACGACGTCAGCCGATGGGATGAAATACAGGTGCCGGGGAATTGGCAACTGGCCGGGTATGGGATACCCTATTATCTAAATCATCCGTATGTGTTTGAAAAAAATCCCCCGTATATACAACACGATTTTAATCCTGTCGGGTCGTACCGAATGGAATTTGAAATCCCGGAAAATTGGAAAGATCATACAGTTTTTATCCATTTTGACGGGGTGGAATCCGCTTTTTATCTGTGGATCAACGGAAAAAAAGTCGGTTACAGTCAGGGGAGCCGAACGCCCGCCGAGTTTGATATCACGAAATTTCTTCGAGAAGGAAAGAATATTTTGGCCGCAGAAGTTTATCGTTGGTCAGATGGATCTTATCTCGAGTGCCAGGATTTTTGGCGGTTGAGCGGGATTTTTCGGAACGTTTACCTGTTTTCCACACCGACTGTTCATATCCGAGATTTTGAAGTCATATGTGATTTAGACAGCAGTTATCAGGATGCTGCGTTGTATGTTACGGCAAGAGTGAAAAATTTCGGGGATGAAGCAAGCCTCGATCAATCCATCGAAATGTTCCTGTTGGATGAAGACGGCCTTCCCGTAGAAACGGAAATTTTGATGTCCAGAAAAAGTGAGTATATCTCCCCTGGAGCGGAGAGCATTTTTAAAATGAGGGCCGATGTTCGGAATCCCGTAAAATGGTCGGCGGAAGAACCAAACCTTTACACGGTGTTGTTGGCTCTTAAGGATAAGGATGGAAATATTTTAGAATATCAGAGCTGCCGGTTCGGTTTCCGTGAGGTTGAAATCAAAAACGGGCAGCTCTTGGTGAATGGGGTTCCTGTTCTGCTCAAGGGGGTGAACCGGCATGAACATGATCCCGATTCGGGACACTACATTACAAAAAAATCCATGCTTGAGGATATCAAACTGATGAAACAGCACAATATCAATACAGTCCGTACCTGTCATTATCCTAACGACCCGGAATGGTATGACCTGTGTGATGTGCACGGCCTATATATCATCGATGAAGCCAATATCGAATCTCATGGTATGGGTTATAGACCGGACATAACATTGGCGAACAAGCCGGAATGGAAAAAAGCGCATGTCGACCGCATCCAGCGAATGGTGGAGCGGGATAAAAACCATCCCAGTGTGATCATTTGGTCGATGGGAAACGAAGCGGGGGATGGGACGAATTTTGAGGCTGCCAGTGATTGGATCCATCGACGGGATCCCTCCCGGCCTGTCCATTATGAACGCGCAGGGTTAAAGCCCCATACGGATATTTTCTGCCCCATGTATGCGCGGATTCCGCGCCTGATCCGGTATGCCGAACAAAAGCAAGATCGGCCTTTGATCTTGTGTGAATATGCGCATGCCATGGGAAATTCAGTCGGCAATTTGATAGATTATTGGGATGTGATCGAGAAATATGATCACCTCCAAGGGGGATGCATTTGGGACTGGGTGGATCAGGGATTGCGGAAAAAAACCGAGGATGGACGAGAATATTGGGCCTATGGGGGTGATTTTGGAGAGGAAAAAAGCGACAGGAATTTTTGCATGAACGGTCTTGTCCTGCCCGACCGGTCCGTCACACCAAAACTGTTGGAAGTGAAAAAAGTCTACCAATATATCAAGATGGAACCTGTGGATTTAGCAAGGGGAGTGATAAAAATCACCAACAAATATGATTTTATCAATCTAGATCGATTTGCCATCCATTGGGAAGTGCTGGAGGACGGCAAAAAAATTCTTGCAAGCTCTATTGGCAAACCGAATATCGCACCCAAAGAAGGTAAAATTTTGGATTTCGGGATGGACAAGATAACACCAAGTCCAGGAGCGGAATATTTGCTCAACGTTTATGTTCAGACTTCACGATCATCCGAGCTTTTACCGGAAGGGCATGAAGTGGCAAAAGAACAGTTTGTTTTGCCACATCGGAAGGAGGTTGTCAAAACAGAATTAGCTAAAAAACAGCCATTGAAACTGACAGAGACGGAAAATGAAATGCACATTAGGGGCAAAGATTTTGCGGTGAAATTTGATAAATCGACAGGCCTTCTTTTTTCTTATCTATATAGGGGAACAGAACTGATGGCTGAAGGGCCGTCTCCCAACTTTTGGCGCGCCCCTACCGATAATGATTTCGGCAACAGAATGCCGGAACGATGCGCGGTTTGGAAAAACGCCAGCATAAGCAGACAATTGGATCGATTCGAAATTGTCAAACGGGATGAAAGGCAGGTTCAGATCGAAGTGGAATATTTGCTGAAAGCCGTTGATTCCAAACACACGGTGACATATACCATCTTGAATACGAGCGAT
>DAOVBT010000353.1 GCA_030670375.1 Candidatus Aminicenantota bacterium
ATTCAATAAAAATAATCCCATTTGATTCCAAAAAATGGGCAATATTGAATAAGCATGTGCCATTTCTGACTGGATTTTGTGCCCTTTTTCCCATTTTAAAAAATAAAAATAATTATGACACAGTCTGTGCGTCAGATTCCCCCGAAGAACCACCTGTAAAGATGGCTTGGTTAGGTTGGGTCGGGATCTTCAATGGTCGCCTTAACCATCCCCAAAAGCCCCATTTATCACGGAAAGAGAGATGCATACATGTCAACCCGTTGATTTTTTCCGATTTTCAGAGTATATTTTCGTTGGATTATTAAAAAAAGATGTCTATTAATGTGAGAAAAAAAATCGTGCTTTTTGTCCTTTTGATCCTGGTTTTTGTTTCGGCATCTTGGCCTCAAGGTTTACGAAAGGCTCAACTGGCCGGATCCTGGTACCCTAAAGATCCAGAGGCACTCTCCAGGCTCATCGATTATTTTCTCAAAAATGTCCCGGCGTCGAGCCTTCCATCAGGCGACATCATGGCGATAATCGCCCCCCACGCAGGCTATGTTTTTTCCGGTCAAGTAGCAGCCTACGCCTACAAGTCTATCCAGAATAAAAATTACGAGTCCGTTGTTATTCTCGCTCCTTCTCATCGATTCGGATTTGAAGGCTGTTCCATCTATCCAAACGGAGGATATGAAACACCATTCGGCATCGCACAGGTCGATGCGTTTCTTGCTGCTGAAATTTCTAAGGCCACAGGATTCGGTTATATCGTTCAAGCCCATCAGGCCGAACATTCCGTTGAGATTCAGGTACCGTTTGTGCAAAAAGTTCTGCCGCAGGCAAAAATTGTGCCCATCGTGATGGGAATTCCCAAAAAGGCTACGATAACTCGCCTTGCAGAGGGGTTGAAAAAGGCCACGGCTGGAAAAAAAATCCTCGTCATCGCTTCGACCGATCTCTCTCATTTCTATACGAAAGAAGAAGCCAACAAAAAAGATAACAAGACCATTGCTCTAATCCGAGAATTCAAAACGGACGAACTCATCAGGAAGTGCGAGAAGCGAGAAAACATCATGTGTGGAGGAGGCCCGGTTGGAGCGACCCTTCTTTTTGGAAAGGATAAAGCCGGGGTAGAAATTTTACGGTATTCCGACTCCTCCGAGGCCAGCCAGGATGAATCCCGGGTGGTCGGATATCTCGCCGCAGCCCTCGTTACCAAACCTGCCACAAAAGAGTTTCATTTGTCCGAACAGGACAAAAAAGAGCTATTGCAGTTGGCCTATTCCACAGTTAATCTGTATGTCCAGGAAAACAAGGTGCCGGAATACAAACCCCAAAGCGAAAATCTTTCGCAGAATTGCGGGGCTTTCGTGACGCTTAAAAAACATGGGCAATTGCGGGGTTGCATCGGATTCATCGAACCCGTTTTGCCGCTCCACCAGGCCGTCATGCAGGCCAGCATCTATGCGGCCTGCCGAGACTCCCGATTCCTCCCGGTTACTCGAGATGAACTGGATGATCTGAAGGTGGAGATCTCCGTGCTAACTCCCCTTAAAAAAATTGTCAATCCCAACAGGGTAACCGTAGGCAGGCATGGCCTCGTGATCGCAAAGGATGGAAAAAGGGGGCTTCTCCTTCCCCAGGTCGCCGTTGAACACAACTGGACTCGAGAAACCTTCTTGGAAAGAGCTTGTCTCAAAGCAGGCTTGCCAAAAAACGCCTGGCGATCCGGTGCCGAAATTTTTGTGTTCGAAGCCATCGTTTTTCACTAAGGCCGTTTCCTGCTTTCCCATGGCCTAAAAAAAAGAAACATCTCCATTTCCATAACACCAAAAGGCTTTATATGGGCTTTTAGGAATGGTTTTTCTCCCGTGAAGATTTATAACGCCATTCCCTCACCGCTCTTTTCGGCGGCTCGGAACTGCGCACGTTAACACCCAATCTCTACCTCTCTAGTTCTGTTCCCATGATTGCACGCACCACTATTCCTTTAGTAAAGTCGTGCTCAATACAGCCTTGCCGACAATATGGGGCTGTTCCCAAATTGTTTCCCTCGAAGAGCGGATCGTGAAGGCTAATATTCAATGGTCGTTTCAACCATCCCCAAAAGCCCCGTTTATCACAGAGATAGAGATGCCTACCCTAAAAAAACGCTCCTTTATATCCAAGGATGAGTCTGGTATAATAAATCGTTCTATTTCGAGCAAGCCGATGCCATTATACGAATACAAATGCACAAAGTGTGGATCTGTTTTCGAAATTTTGCAGAAGGTCAATGATTCCCCGTTTAAAAAATGCATCCACTGCCAAGGTGCTGTAAAAAAAGTTCTTTCCCCTTCGGCTCTCCAGTTTAAAGGAAGCGGATGGTATGTCACCGATTATGCCTCAAAAGGAAACCGGGCATCTGATTCCGAACCTAAAGAAAAGCCAAAAAAAGACAAAGACACATCCCCAAAAAAGAAAGGCTCGCCTTCTTCTTCCTCCGAAAAAAATCATTCTTAATACCCCCCACTCTCCGATAAAAAGAGCCTCTTATCCCGCACCCCTTTCTACAAAAGCCAGGCAAGCTTATGAGGAGGCCATCCGAAGGCGAGAGGGCGCCGTTTTTGACAAGTTTCCGGTTAGCGAATACAATGGATTCCATGAAAATCGTGGTTCGCGCGCCAAATTGGGTGGGGGATTCCGTCCTTGCCCTACCGGCGATGAACACCATAAAAAGAAACCACCCAGAGTCCGAGGTTTGGGTAGCCGCCCAAGATTGGGTCAAAGATCTTTTTTCGATGTGCGATATGTTTGCAGGCACCATCTCCCTCCCCGAACAGAAAGGCTTAAAAAACCTTCAGGTTTCGGCCCGGCGCCTCCGCGACTCCTGTTTTGACTTGGGCATTCTGTTCACGAATTCCTTTGCATCCGCGTTTGTGTTTTACCTGGCAAGGATTCCCCAAAGATGGGGATACAAAAAAGACGGGCGAGGCCTCCTGCTCACCAAAGAAATCCCTGAACAATCCAAAGAAAATCGAGTCCACCAAGCTCACTATTACCTCGATCTCCTCTCAGGCCTGGGAATGAAAGAATTCCCTGAGGAGAACCCTCTCCAGGTAGACCAAAAAGAAAAAACAATGACAGAAGAGTGGTTAGAATCTCAAAACATTCAAATCCGAAGGCCTCTCATCATCATCAACCCAGGGGCATACTACGGAAGCGCCAAGAGGTGGCCGGTAGAAAAATACGCTGAACTTGTCTCCCTCCTTCAAAGCAGGATGCTGGCACAGGTTCTGATCATCGGCTCCGCCGATGAAACGCCTCTGGCCGAAGCCATCTCTTCCCGAATGAGCGAACGTCCGCATGTTCTGACG
>DAOVBT010000361.1 GCA_030670375.1 Candidatus Aminicenantota bacterium
AGGATGTACCCGTCGTACTGTTCGGGAGCCTTTTCTCCCTCGGGCCGGATCGCATACTCCCACATCCCGTTCAGGTTCAGCCACTCCTCCCGTTTCATCTGAGGACGGGGATATTCAGGATGGGCTGTGTCCGGTGTGACATCTTTTGCCCACTTGGTCATGATCTTCCCAACTACGGGCTGCCAGTCCGCTTCTGGTGTTGCAGTTTCCTCGCTGCAGAAGATCCCGGCAAGCAGGATCATAACGGTTAGCCCGATATTTAGGCCTTTTTTGATGTTCGTTCTTTTTTTCATTTCAAACCTCTTAACCTGAATTATTCATAAAAAAATGCCGATTCTTTTTTTTGCTTCAGCAATCTCCGGTGATTGCTTCGTCGTAACACTCCTCGCAACGACGGCTTCATGAGCCACTTCCTCGCATCCGTTATTACTAGGGCGGGGTGGAGGGTCTCAGCTCGTGAATAATCCAGCATAAAAAGAAAAAAAAGGGGACGGTTCATTTTTTTTCGTTCTACTATAATGTTATGTTCTGAAGGGCAATTCCCAGGAAAAATCCGAAAACAATGAAGCTTATTATTGCCCAGATGCGCTTTTTTATGGATGCAGGGTGCAGGAGATATCCAAACACAAACCCGACACCTGAAATTTCCACAAAATAACCGAGGCTAGCCAGAAACATAAACAGAGGCGGAAGATTCAAAAACGAGTACCAACCGAAAAAATTCGAAAGAGCGAACAATCCGCCGCAGATGGCGCCAAAGGCAAGGCCTTTTTTAACATCGCCATCTGTTTTGAACAGGCGTGCATACAGCCAGCCGAACAAAATTGTGAGAATCAGAAAACTCAGGTAACCGAAAGGGATCAGACGAAAAAGTTCAACCTTGGATTTGAGGGCCTGAAAATCTTGTTCCCAAAAGGAACGAAGGAGAACGGCATGAGCCAGAAAGTCGAGCATCAGGAAAAATAGCCACGCCAAAAATGTGGTAAGAATGAATCGTTTCATATCCCATATAGTGAATTAGTCGAAAATTTTCTCGAGATTTTGGTATTTGGTATGGAGGAATTCGACGGCTTTTTCGACGGCGGTTGCATCCTTTGTTGAACATGTTTTTTTGAGTTTCTTCGAGGCTTCCAGCAGCTCGGTTGCAGCAGTCGCAAACTCATCAGTTTTTGCTTCGAGTCTTTTGGGTAGCGTTGCCTTCGTGATGGCCTCCGCTTTCAGGATGAAATCATCGCTCACGGCTTTAATTTTTTCGAATTCTTTATTGGGAAGGTATTTGTGATAGACCACATACAGGACCTTGTGGAAATCATCGATCTCTTTCAAGACAGGCCTGATGAGGCGGACCATCATTTCATATTTGGCGTGCAAGGCTTCGGCGGCATCCAACAGAGCTTGATCGTCCTCTCCTGCGGCTGCTTTGTTGTAGTCCTCCACCGCTTGTTTCAATTGTTCCATCCCTTCGTCCCACTTGGCCTTTTTGTCCCTCAAGATGCCCGGAAGTTTTGCGTTGAATACGTTTTTGGCCAATCGGTTCACTTCTGGGACATACTCCCGCAGGGCCGCATAATCTTTTTCCGGGTAGGCAGTGTGCCAGATAGGATAAATGATTTCATGGAATTCGCTGAGCTCTTTTACAGTGCTTTCGGTTTCTTCTCCTTGGAGAGGACCTGAGGCGGATAAATGGAATGGACCGAGAAAAAGAAATAGGAAAAGCACGGATAAAATGTAAAATTTGTTCTTCATATGACGCTCCTTCAAAAAAAATTTTGTTCGTTTGAAACTCAGAAATTATACATGATAACTCCAGGTTATAAAACCCCCAGAATATGCCTGTTTTATAACAGGGAGTTATAAAAATTGGGTTTTCGAGAATATTTTTCCGAATATCATTGACTTCGAATTTTTGCTTTGTTATAAAGGAGTGCACGAACAGGGACTTTGAAGGGAGTGCTGTGAAGTCATATCGAAAAAGCGCCGCCATTTTTCTTTTTGTTTTTCTCCTTTTTCTATCCGTTTCTGGCATGACATCCGACCAGGTTTTTCTGAAAAACGCCAAGATATACACTATGGGTGCGCCGGGCCTTCTCGAGAAGGGGATGATTTTGATCAAGGACGGAAAGATCGAAAAGATCGGTCCCGACATCCACACTCCATCCGACGCACAGGTGATTGACCTCTCGGGAAAAACCATCATTCCGGGCATGGTGTGTGCTTTGTCGTCCTTGTTTCTCGAAGAAAAAGATCTGCAATATTCCGGTGAGGAAAAGCCCGACACCGATATTCTCGAAGGCATCCACTATTTTGATCCTTATGTCTCACAGCTTCTCAAGTATGGTGTAACGACCGCCTACATTTCTCCGGCCTCCTTCCGGTTTATCGGAGGACTGGGGGCTGTCGTCAAAGTCTCTTCAGGAGAGAGTGGTAAGATTAAAATCCTCAAGGATAAGGCGGCACTGAATATACGGCTGGAGAGACTTCAGGACAAAAAGACCTCGAATGTCCTCAGGCTTACCCAGTACCACAGGATTCGTGATCAATTCAAACGGGCCGAGGAATACCGGAAAGAATGGGCGGATTACAACAAGAAACGAAAAAAGTATGAAGATGAAAAAAAGAAATTAGAAGAAAAAAAAGAGGGGGAATCCGAGAATAAGCCAGCTAAAAAGCTTCCTGCTGCCAAGAAGCCAAAAGAACCCAAAAAGCCGAAAAAAGATGAATCCAAAGAGATTCTACTCCAAGCGATGGACAAAAAGATCCCGGTCCGGTTTATCGTTCACAGGCCGGATTCAATCCTCCAGGCCTTGCGGCTGGGCGAAGAGTTCGGTTTGCGTATCGTCCTCGAGCAAAGCGAGGATTGGCCTTACCTCCTCAGCGAACTGGAAAAGGCATCTGTTTCGCTCCTTTCCAATCCCTTGCTGGATTACCGGAGATTTTTATTTCCCGGGGGCGCGAAAGGGTATGCTGCCGGACTTCTCCAGGTAAAAGAAAACGATCTATATTACCCTTATAGGATTAGCGATCGCGACACCCAAAAGGTACAGGGCTCATGGGAAAAACTGAGTGATTCTGGGATCCCTTTTGCTCTTGTTCCGCCCGATCGTTTCCCTCTTTCGGCAAGATTCATGAGATTTTATGCTGCGCTTCTTCTCAGCCGAGGGGCATCTCCTGAAGTCGCTCTAGGGGCGGTGACCTCGAATGCCGCTAAGATCCTTGGCGTGGCCGACCGGGTGGGAAGCCTTGAGGAGGGGAAGGATGC
>DAOVBT010000127.1 GCA_030670375.1 Candidatus Aminicenantota bacterium
CATCAAAAATGGACCCTAGATGGGACAGCTTCCGTGAGGATCCCTTGTATGCAGAAGTTTTGGAAGAAATCGGCGTGGAAGATTAACGTATCTAGATTAGTCTAACCTCTGGAAAAAAATACGATTAAAAGGATTGGATGCTGAATATTCCTGTGGTATAAATTAAATAAGATTTATGTTAAGCAGTGCCCTTTTTCTGATCGCGTCTTATGGAGCTGCTGTTGCGGCCACCATTGCCGGCTTCGGGAGCTCGACCCTGTTGATCCCGGTGGCGTTCCTTTTTATGGATATCAAGACCGCTGTTTTTGTGGTGGCCGTCTTTCATCTCTTCAATAACGTTTTTAAGATCCGGTTGTTCTGGAAAAGCATAGACTTCAAAATTTTCTTGCTCTTCGGGATCCCAAGCATCCTTATGGCATTTTCTGGGGCTATGCTTATATCCGTTATTCCCCTCGATGTTGTCAAGATCGTTCTGGGCGTGTTTTTAATCGTATATGCCGCATATTCCTTCATCAAACCGGAGTTTGGGCTGAAAAAATCCAAGCCTACAGCAGTTGTCGGGGGCAGCCTATCCGGATTCCTCGCGGGGTTGATCGGTTTGGGCGGGGCCATTAGGGGGGCCTTTCTGACAGCCTTCAACCTGCCCAAGGAAATCTATGTGGCCACCTCAGCCATGATCGCGGTCGTGATCGACACAACCAGGATTCCGACATATTTGATTACTAAGGCTGTCCAGGATAATTCTTACTATATTCTTTTGCCTTTTCTTTGTGTGATGGCCTATTTCGGGGTGAGGACCGGCAAGGTTCTGCTGCAGAAAATAAACCAGGATACATTCCGAAGGATCGTTAGCCTCGCCCTTTTCGCTGTCGGTGTCAAAATCCTTTTTTGAAAGGAAATGGTTATGGGAAAGAAAAAAATTTCCAAAGAACGGTTGGCAAATCTACGGACATTGGCCAACCAGATGAATAAACAAAATTCCAGCAGCATTCCTGTGACTCGGGCATTACTAGATTGTTTCGATGTCGTGATCACACCGGAAGAAAACGAGTTTCTGCTGAAAATCGGCAATGATCCGCTGAATTATCAGCAGATATCTTCATTTGCCGAACTTCCTGAGGAATCCTTCCGTCCCTTCCTGAAAACACTCTGTGAAAAAGGGCTTATCTGGACGCGATACACCGAAGAAGAGGAAGAGCTGTATGTGTTGTCTCCGATCCTGTTGGGTTGGTTCGAGATATTCCTTTCCGATGGGGCAGATACGCCTCAAAAAAGAGAATTTGCCCATCGTGTGGATGATCTTTTTAATTCATGGGGGAAATTCAATGTTTTTCCCTTTAGGAATCTCTGGAATTACCATACCCGGAAAAAATCCAGATCTCACATAAGGGTTGTCATTCCGCAAGAAACAAGCGAGAAAGTTAAAACGATCCAGGTCGATGTGCACCAACAGATAAAAACTCCTGAAACCAAAATTTATCCGACCCAGAGTGTTTATGAACTTATCGAAAAATACGGGGATAATAACCAGATTGCCGTGGTCCATTGTTTTTGCAGGCAGTGGCGGAAATTTATGGGAGAGTCCTGCCGGTTTGAACACAGTGACGAATCTTGTATCGTTCTTGGTGGGATCACAAAGTATGCGGTCAATTACGGAATTGCCCGTTATATCAGCAAGGAAGAGGCCTTGGATATCATCAAAGATGTCCAGAAAAAAGGCGCCATTCACCAGGTTTACCATGAACGGGAGGACCTCGATCTCCCAGAAGTTGCTATATGTAATTGTTGTTGGGATTGCTGCGGGGTTATTGGATCCTACAATCGGGGATTGATCCCGATACGCGTCCGGTCCTATTATGTGGCGCAAATCGCGGATGAATCCTTGTGCACGGGGTGTGGCACGTGTATCAAATATTGTCCGGTAAGGGCTGTGTCGGTCGTGAATAAAAAATCCCGTATCGATGAGGCAAAGTGTATTGGGTGCGGGCAGTGCGAACTTCAATGTCCTGAAGGCGTTATAACACTTGCCTATAAGGAACGAGAAGTGGTCCTTCCCCTGGAGAAAAAATCCGAAGCCCGTATTAAAAAGTAGACGTTTGTAGTAAACATTGAGCTCTCCCCAAACGTAATTATTCTTCTTTTTCTCTGTCTTTTTTTGTGGCAACGGTGATCAAGTCACACCAGCGGATAAAGACATTTCTGGGAAAGTCCCGGGAAAGCAGGCGTCAACAGCTGTTGCCCAACACAGCGCGAAATGGGGAGAATAGGGAATTATTGAAATTTATAGTTTTGATTTTGATGTGAGATTGTAGCTCTTGATTTTGTAGCTCAGCATCCGTTCGGTGATGCCCAAGGCTCGGGCTGCCCGGCTTTTGATTCCGTTGTTCTCTTGTAGTGCTCGTTTTATTTCCAACATTTCAAGCCTCTGAACTTTCCTTGTTAATGTCAGGTCGGAATCCATCAGGTCCTCTTCCTTTTTTTCTCTTAAAAAAACGGGAAGGTCCGTCGATGTTATCGTGCCGGTTTCACAAAAAACCACCGCCCTTTCTATCACATTTTCCAATTCTCTGATATTCCCGGGGAACTTATACTGGACCAGCATGTTCATAGCTTCAGAGGAAATTCCCTCGATTTTTTTCCCTTCCTTTTCGCTATATTTCTGGATGAAATGGTCGACTAAAGGAGGAACATCTTGTTTTCTTTTCCTTAAAGGGGGGACATGGATAGGAATCACATTCAACCGGTAATAGAGGTCGGCCCTGAATATTTCTTCTTTCATCATTTTTTCAAGGTCCCTGTTTGTGGCGGCGATGATCCGCACATCGGACTTGATGGGTTGGGATGAACCTAGGCGGTAAAATTCTCTTTCCTGCAAAAAACGGAGCAGTTTGACCTGAATCTGAGGGGGGAGGTCGCCGATTTCATCCAGGTAGAGGGTTCCTCCCGAAGCTGCTTCGAATTTGCCGATTTTCCGCTCATGAGCTCCGGTAAAGGCCCCTTTTTCCGAGCCAAAAAGTTCACTCTCGACCAATGTTTCCGGCAATGATGGAATATTGACGGCTAGATAGGGCCTGTTTTTTCTTGTGGATGAATAATGAATGGTTTTTGCTACCAGGTCCTTCCCTGTGCCTGTTTCTCCAGAGAGAAGGACCGTGGCCTCAGTTTTGGAAGCCTTGGCTGTCAGGAGAGCCACTTCATTCATCTCGTCCGATGAAAATATGAAATTTTTTGTGCTGAATTTATCCTCGAGGGAACTGCGGAGAAGTGAAACCTCCTTTTTCAATTTTTGCCTTTCCTGGGCCCGTTCGATCACCATAAGGAATTTTTTGAAATCTATCGGTTTGACGATGTAATCATACGCTCCTTTTTTCAATGCTTCCACCGCGTTTTCCACGTTTCCATAAGCCGTGACGACGATGGGGGTAATCAGTGGATTTTGCTCCAATACTTTTTGAATAACATCGATTCCTGTTTCCCCATTCAGTTTGTAATCGACGATGACAATATCGATCGGCTGATCCGCAATGATCTCCGAAGCCTCTTTCCCAGAAGCACACTCAAAAACGGTGTGCCCTTCCTGTTCGAGGTTTTCCTTGATCAGTTTTCTCTGAAGAGGGTCATCTTCCACGACCAAAATATACCCTTTATCCATTTCAGCCTCCTGGTATCTGTATGAGGAAAGATGTTCCTTTTCCCAATCGGCTTTCGCATTCTATCTTTCCTTCATGTGCCTCGATGATTTTTTTCGTCAAGTAAAGCCCAATTCCCATCCCTTCCTTTTTCTTGGAAAAAAACGGATCGAAGATATGTCTCATCTCCTCTTCCGACATGCCTTTACCGCTATCTTGTACCGTGATAAATATCTTTTTCCTGTGTTTTTTTGCTTGAACTCGGATCTTTCCTTTATCGGTGGCTTCAAGCGAATTTTGCAGCAAGTTTAACAGGGCCTGGCTCAACAATCCTTTATCCGCAAACAAAACGACTTCTCCTTCTTCTTCATATTGGATGTTAATGTTTCCCTTGATTATCGACCCCTGGATATCGGCCATCAGATCTTTGAGAATCAACTCTTCTTTCTTCAGGTCCAACGGTTTCAAAGAGGCAGAGAATTGGTCTATGACCCTGGATATTTTTTGAACTTCTCCGCTGCCTGAGGAAATATCCTGCCTGAATTCATCCGGCATTTTTTTTGCGAGAAGCTCGAAAAGAAGGGACAGACTGTTGAGAGGATTTTTGATTTCATGGGCGACTCCAGAGGTGAAGGCCGAAATTTCCTTGTATCTTTCCTTTTCTCTGCGTTCTGTTTCCGCTTCTTTTTCCTTTTGTCGGTAATGATTCTGCAGTTGATAAATCCCTAAAAAGAATATGATTCCGATTCCTACGATGATCCCAAAAAGAATGAGAAAATTTCGGCGCGAGCGGACGAGCATTTCCTCAAGACTCTCTAATGAATATCCAAGATAGACGTGATAGGTCTTCAAATCGGCTGCCCGGAAGGAAGTGAAGATATTGAATATCTTGCCTGCAGGAGAATCGATGGTCCACGACTCTCTTTCTCCGATATCTTTTTGAGATAGAGGGAGGTATCCCTCGAATCGGGAATGCCATCCCAGGATTTCCTTCTGCTCATCCAAAAGAGCCATGTAATAGATGTTTTCCTCACCGGAGTAAAAGCTGAAAATTTCTTCGGATGAGTAGTTCTCGCTTAAAAAATGGGAGATGTTAACCTTTAGAATTTCAGCGGTGGCTTGAAGCTGTTCCTTGACCAGGTCTTCAACCTTGTTTTTGATGTAGGCGCGGTTTATCGAGGATAGAAAAAAAAAGATAACAATGATCCCGAGAAGAGGAACGAAAAAAAATAAGAATAGATCCTTTTTTTTCAAAAACGCTTGCCTTTTCGTTTCCCCTTCCTGCCCATCAGTCCTTTGCCCCCTCTCCATGTGGGGAAACCGTGTTTATCACGCAGAATAAATGTCTCTCCTTTGGATTGAACTTCCCTTGCGATGATGTTCATTTTTTTCTCTCCTGAAGAGGTGAGGGAGCCGGTGACTATCAGGTGTTCTCCTTTATGAAAATCCTGGTCAAAGAATCCTACAGGACTTATCTCGACTGTGTAGAGTTTTTTTGTGTCCTTTTCTTCTAGAGTAACGATCAAGAAGGGAGAATTGTCTTTGTAGCGTGGTTCCATGACGATCTTTTGGATTTTTCCCTCGATGCGGATTTCTTGATCCACGTTATAGAAGTGCTCGGTTTTTTGGCCAAAGGATGGGAGAGATACAAAAAGCAAAATCATCAACAGGATCACATCTGCTTTCCGCTTCATTGTTTTGCTCCCAGAGGAATATTCCACTCGATTCCCACAGAAAAATAATGGCCGTTCCAGTCAAAATAAAGATCATTCGAGCTGTTTTGAACGTAAAAATAAGATACAAACACCGAAAATCGGGGAAAACTTTTTTCTGTAGTCACTTCAATCTGTTTTCTTTTGTCTTTTCTCGTGATTCCCAATGGATTTCCTTCAAGATCAAGGCTTTCGATCCCTGGGAATTCCTTGTTAGACATAGTATACCCCAATTTCAGTTGGATATTCCAGGGCAAGAGAAGAGTCAATTGACTTCCCAGCCGATAACCTTCCCAGGAGAATCTATCGTAGGATGGATTCTCCACCATATAGAACTCTTCGATGAAAAAGAATGGATTTTGGCCGGATAAAACCCACTGTTTCATGCCCGAGAAACGGAGTCCTATTTTATTCCCGAGCCCTTGAGCGATCCATCCCGATAGGGAAAAGACCTGAATACCTTGCCCCTCTGTTTGTGATTCAGTCTGATAGACATTGGGATAAGAGCTGTGGGCTTTCCCTTTTCCCATTCCTCTCATGGAGTTGGGATTGTTTTCGGCAGTTAAAACCTCATCATAAACATAAGGGCTGAAAAAATACTTGAATCCCCAGTCTATTTCCCCCTTTAGGGTTGTTTTTGTTTGGAAATATTTGTCGAAGGAAACCATCAGGGAATGGCTGATGAAATCGTAGACAGAATCTCTGTAATTTTTGTAGTCCAGGGAATAATTCGACTTCAGGATAGACGTCTGGCTGAGGTAGCTTTTAAAGGCCGCAAAAAAATTGGCAGACAAGTAATTGAAATCTGAATAATCCGCGCCATAGAACATTCCTCGCCCTGCAACGGAAAAATAGAAAGCGGATTTTTCATCGATGGGATGGATATAGTCTAAA
>DAOVBT010000212.1 GCA_030670375.1 Candidatus Aminicenantota bacterium
TCCTTTCTCCTCCAACTTGCCAAGAATGATTCGGATGGTATCCCTCTGCCCATCCTGCGTCAGGGGCCTTTCCAGCTCGAATGCATCCGGCAGGTGTTGGTTATGGGTGTAAATACGGAACAGCGTGATAAGAACAGCTGCAGCAAGATTATAGGACGGTTGTTTGGTGGCCTGGGGGATGTCAAACCGATAATTGGAATATTTCAGTTCTTCCGATATTAGACCTGTGCGCTCGTTCCCGAATAGAAGCCCCACCCTCGTGGAATCGGAAAAGCGAACCATTTTCTCCACCGCATCCTCAAAAGAGAGATGGGAATAGCTTTTTCTCTTTTTCGATGTGGCTGCAAAGACAACCTCAAGATCAGCGGTCGCATCTGCCAACCGGCTATAGAACTGAGCAGAGCTGAGGATATCCCGGGCATGCACTGCGGTTCTATGGGATTCTTCTTCAATACTAGAAACCCCCACCAACCTTAATTGTCCAAATCCCGTGTTTTTCATGTTGCGGGCGACAAAACCGATATTAGCCGGATGCTCAGGTCTCACCAAAACAACAGTGAATCTTGATTTCATGGCATCCATTATAAATAACGTTTTGATAAAAATCGACCTGATAATTCTCAAGTCATCTTCACAACGGTAGTCGAATAAACGGATTATTAGAATTTTCCGGTGGAACCGAATCCCCCTTCTCCTCTCGCAGTTTCGTCCAAATCTTCCACTTCAATGACATCGACTTTCGAGATAGGTTGAATCAGCATTTGGGCGATCTTCATTCCGCTATTGATGACAAATGGTTCGTGGCTCAGATTGATCATGACAACCTTGACTTCCCCTCTGTACCCGGAATCGATCACACCGGCAAGCCGGTGAACACCTTTCAACGACACCCCGCTTTTGTCCCAAATGAGGCCCACAAAGCCATCGGGGATGGACACCTTTATTCCGGAGGGGATGGCTTCGACCTGTCCCTTTTCCAAAACAAAGTCAATGGACGAGAATAAATCTAATCCGGCATCCCCCGTGTGCCCATATTGGGGAAGCTTGGCGTCCATCTGTACTTTTTTTACCTTAAGCTCCATATCTTATGCCTCTTCAATTCTGACTTCGGAGAAAAATCCCTCAACACTTTTTCCCAGCGCCCGCATTTCCTCTCTTTTGAAAGGTTTTAATCGTTCAAAAGCCGGGTCTAGGGTGTTCTCAGGCACAAACTGTTGGATCTGAAAAACCCTTGCTCCCTGCAGCATCCGGCCTATTTCCTTCATGCCTGCCTCATCGATCAACCCGGGAACCGCGGTTATCCGGAACATATAATTCACTCCAGAATGTTTGATGATATCGATGCTCTTCCGGATATTTTTCACATCAACAACCGTCCTCGTGACTTCCTCGTATTTCTCCAGCGGTGCCTTCACGTCCATGGCGATCGAATCCACCAGATTTTTCGCGATCAAATCCTCGAGCCTGGACGGAAAAGAACCATTGGTATCCAGCTTTACCAACAACTCCCGTTTCTTCAAAAGGGACAAAAAATCCGCCAAATCCGGATGGAGCAAGGGTTCTCCTCCTGTGATACAAATGCCCTCCAGCCAGTCCTTCCTGGAATCCAAAAAATCTGTGATATAGTCCATCGGGAAAGTCGGAAGATCATCCGGATTCAGCACCAGCTCGGCATTGTGACAAAAGGGACACCGGAAATTGCAGGATCCAAGAAACACCGTAGAAGAGATGACTCCGGGATAGTCTCTCGGGGAAAACTTTTCTAAGCCTTTGATTTCAACCAATCCCTTAGTTCCTCCTGAGTATTCAAAATGGCAAAAACTTCTCCGGCCTTTTGGAGAACCAAGGTTGGAAGGATAATCCCCCCCTTTTCATCCCTTTTCAGAATTTGCAAGAACTCTCGAATTTTCAGCTTGCTCTCTTTTTGACTCAGATTGTATTCAGTCCCCTCTAAATCTGTCTCCGCAAGGACCTTTTTGATAGCTTCGCATTTTTCGCAGTTGGGATAGGTAAACAGGAAGTATTCCATCGGGATTCCTCTTATCCAGTGGCTTCGAAAGGGGTTCTCTCCCTGAATTCTTGCTGTTTTCCATCATTCCATGTGGCAACCGGCCGCAAATAGCCGACTATCCGGGAATAAACCTCTGTTGGCCTGTTACATTCAGGACACTCCGTGACTTTTCCCTTGATAAATTGGTGATCCGGACACACACTGAATGTCGGCGTGATGCTGAAATACGGAAGTCCTGTTGCGGAAATCTTCCGGACCAACTTCTTGCACGTTTCGCTGTCTATGGATTCAGGAAGGAAGGCATGGAAGATGGTTCCCCCGGTGTACAGGGGCTGGATGTCTTTCTGATGTTCGATGGCCTCAAAAACATCCCGTGTGGCATCGACGTTAAGTTGGGTGGAATTGGTGAGGTAAGGAAATATTTCCGTCCCTGAAGTGATGATGGTGTTGTATTTCTGCCGATCCATCCTGGCCAGCCGATAGGAGGTCGACTCGGCCGGCGTAGCCTCGAGGTTGTAAAGATTCCCGGTTTCTTCCTGGAAGTCCTGCATGGTTTCTCTCACAAACTTCAGCACTTCTATAGTGAACTCTTTTCCCTCCTCTGTATCGATTCCTTTGCCGAGAAAGTTCAAGCAGCTCTCATTCATCCCGACAATGCCGATAGTCGAGAAGTGATTGTCGAAGTGACCGAGATAGACCAACGTATAGGGCATCAATCCTTTCTCCAGCATGTTGTTCACCACTTCCCGCTTGGTTTCGAGGGATTCCTTGGCCAGAACCATCATGTTCTTCAGCCGGGTGAAATAGTCTTCCCTTGAACTGGACTCGTAGCCTATCCTGTTGAGGTTGATGGTCGCCACACCGATCGAACCCGTGGAATCACCGGGCCCCCAGATGTTGCCCGGTCTGTTGAGAAGCTCTCTCTGGTCCAGGTTCAACCGGCAGCACATCGCCCGAACGTCGCCAGGATCGAGGTTTGTGCCGATGTAGTTTTGGAAATAGGGGATCCCGTACTTGGCTGTGACATCAAACAAAAGTTTTGCATTCGGGGAATCCCAATCAAAATCCTTTGTGAGGTTATAGGTGGGAATAGGAAAAGTGAAAACACGGCCGTGCATATCTCCTCCCACCATTAACTCGAGAAAGGCCTGGTTGATCATATCCATTTCTTTCTGACACTCTCCATAGGTAAAACCTTGTTCCTCTCCTCCGATGATGGCGGATTTATCCTTCAGGTCATCGGGAACCGTCCAATCAAAGGTCAGGTTGGAAAAGGGCGTCTGCCATCCCCACCGGGAGGGAACGTTCAGTCCGAAAATGAGCTTTTGAAGATCCTGTTTGACCCTATGGTAATCCAGGTCATCCACGCGGACAAACGGAGCCAAAAAGGTGTCGACACTGGAAAAAGCCTGGGCTCCGGCGAATTCCCCCTGCATAGTCCCGATGAAATTGACCATGTGGAGAGTGGCTGTTTCGAGGTGCTTGGCAGGGAAGGAGTGAACCTGGTTGGGAACATGTCCAAAACCTTTTTTGAGCAGATTCTCAAGAGACCAACCCGCGCAGTAGCCGACCAGCGGATATGAAAGATCATGGATATGCACCGCCCCCTCCAGGTGTGCCCTTTTTACCTGTTCCGAATAGAGCTGATTGAGAGCAAAATTTGCCAGAACTTCCCCAGAAATCCTCGCGTTCAATCCCGAAAAGCTCATCACACCCTCGTTGCTGTTTTCTCTGATCTTCCAGTCCATGTCGGCAATGTAATCTTTGATCAACCTTTCCAGGTTGACCCCTGTTTTCTTAGCTTCCCGGATATCCTTGTGTCTATCCCGATACAAAATGTAAGACTTGGCGATTTCGTGATACCCCTGCTTCATCAACACCATCTCGACGATATCCTGAATCTGTTCCACAGCAGGGATGGTATAACCGCCAAACTTGTCTTCTATCATGAAGGTAACTATATCGGAAACACTCTTGGCCGCCTGTTCATTGATTATGTTGTGCGACTCCATAGCCTTGTAGACAGCCTTTGTGATTTTATCCTGAACAAAATCCACGACCGTTCCATCTCTTTTTTTAATTCTTGAAACAACTTGTCTCATGCAAATTCTCCTTTTTCTAATTCTGGGCTTGATATTTTATCGCTGCTCACGCGAAAGCAATGGGCTAATCCACCTCTGAGGTATTCATGTTTGTGCGAGCTTTGGGAAGTAACGCCTTCTCCGAAAAACACCCATATATTGTGCCACCCACTTAAGATAAGCACTAAATATTGTATAAGCGACAAAAAATATATATACGCAATAGCAAGAACTTGTCAAGTCTTTTTTTGAAATTTTTTCATTTTTTTCCGCAACGGGCGGATACGTTGTCTGTGATTGTGATAAAATGACTCTCATCGTTTAACTTTTCTGAGAGGAAAAATGAAAATTCTCACGATTCAAACTCATAGTAGGGAGGACTTAATCGATATCACAGACCAAATCAAGGAATCGGTTAGCTCGGAGGGGGTGGAAAAGGGGATTTGTTATGTTTATGTCCCTCACACCACCGCAGCCGTGACGATCAACGAAAACGCCGACCCGTCGGTAAAGGCAGATATCTTGATGGCCATGCGAAACCTTGTGCCCGATTCCCTACCCTATACCCACGCCGAAGGCAACTCCCCGGCCCATGTCAAATCCACGCTGGTCGGCTCATCCCTATCTATCATCATCGAAAGCGGGAACTTAGCACTGGGAACCTGGCAGGGCATTATTTTCTGTGAATTCGATGGACCGAGAAGACGGAAGCTCTTCATACACATAC
>DAOVBT010000191.1 GCA_030670375.1 Candidatus Aminicenantota bacterium
CATTAATTCCTCCGTATAATGTCTATCATACCGACATTCTGCTATTTTGAATAGAGGACTTGAAATTTTTAGTTGAAATTGAACCTCAATTCAAGATATTAATTATGAAGTGTATCCCACATTTCATTTTATCCAAAGGAGAGCATCTATGAGGCATCATTCTAAATTTCTACACACCCTACAAATATTTGTGCTGGCGCTGGTTATTTTGGGTTTTGTGACTCAGATTACCGAAGCGCAAAAAAAGGTCACGTCCCCAGAAGAATTTTTTGGATTCCAGCTCGGCAGCGACAGGAAAATGGCGCGTTGGGACAAAATCGTTCACTACTTCGAAGTGCTGGAAAGGGAAAGCAGCAAGATCAAAGTCATCGATATGGGGCCATCCACGATGGGCCATCCTTTTCTCCTGGTCATCATCTCTTCTGAAGAGAACCTGGCCAACTTGGATCGCCTCCAGCAAGTGAATGCAACGCTTTCCGATCCGCGAGGAGTTGCGGAAGCAGAGATCAAAAAATTGATCAAAGAAGGAAAGGCGGTCATGTGCCAGTCCATGAGCCTCCATGCCACCGAGATCGGGGGCACCCAGATGGCACCTGAGCTGACCTACGACCTTTTGTCCAGGGGAGATGAGGAAACACAGCGGATCCTTGATAATGTAATTTTCTTCATGATCCCAAGCTTCAATCCTGACGGCCAGATCATGGTCACCGACTGGTACAACAAAACCCTGGGTACGGAGTATGAAGGCGCAAGCCTTCCCTGGCTGTATCACAAGTATGTCGGCCACGACAACAACCGGGACGGCGATTTTCTGAACATGATCGAATCGGTGTACGCGGCCAAAATCATGTACAGGGATTGGGTCCCTCAAGCCTATATCGACCATCACCACATGGGAAGTTCCGGAGCCCGATTTTACATCCCTCCATACTGTGATCCTATTCGTCCGTATGCTGATCCTCTCATATGGCGGGAACACAGCTGGTACGGCGCCCACATCGCTTACAAACTTGAAGAAAACGGAAAATCCGGCATCCTGAATGCCGCCCAATTCCCGGGTTGGGGCCATTTCGGGTGGCACTGGATCACGCCCTTCCACAACATCGCCGGCATGCTCACCGAATCAGCTAGTGCCCGGCTAGCTTCCCCGCTGTACATCCATCCCGAACAGCTTCAAGGAGGATCCCGGCAGTTTCCAAGATACGAGGCCCAAACAACCTTTCCCAGTCCATGGCCTGGAGGATGGTGGCGGCTCCGGGATATCGTCGAGCAGAAGAAAATATCCGCCTGGGCTCTTCTGGATTTGGCGGCCCGAAACAAGGAAACGGTCCTATGGAATGCTTATCTCAAAGCCAAACGGCAGACGGAGCGCGGGGCTCAAGGCAGGACCAAGGCTTATGTCGTTCCGATAAATCAGCATGATCCACTGACCGTGATCAGGATGATCAACACACTGCTTTTGTCTGGCATAGAGATCAAACAGTCCAACAAAGAATTTAGAGTCGGAAATGCCATTTATCCAGAAGGCTCTTTTTTCATCAATCTGGCTCAGCCCAAAATGGGTTTGATCAGGAACTTGCTCGGACGCACCTTTTACCCTAAAAACGAGTGGACCATGCGTGACGATGGGACCCCGCTTCGACCCTATGACCTGGCCACACACACGATGAATGAATTCATGGGAGTCTGTGTCGATCCGGTGGATGAGGAGGCTGAAGGAGATTTTCAGATACTCACCAATCAAGTCCAGGTTTCTGGAAGGGTCGAGGATGGGGGAAAGGGCTATGTGCTCGATGGTCGACTGAATGCCAGCTATAAAGCCGTGAATCTCCTTCTTGACAAGGGCATAGCAGTTGAGAGAATCGATAAGACGATATTCGGCCTTAGCCCGGGTGACTTCATCGTTTATAAAGGACCTGAAGCCGTTATAAAGGATATTGCCCAGCAAACCGGAGTCGATTTTAGAGCTTTGGATAACAAGATCGATAAAGGAATCCACGAAGTGAAGAAACCCCGTGTCGGTATGTACCAGCGTTACTACGGGGGCAACATGGACGAAGGGTGGACCCGCTTCCTCCTCGAAATGTTCGCCTTCCCCTACACATCCCTGATGGATGCCGAGATCAAGAAGGGGAATCTCAACGCCAAGTATGACACGATCATTTTACCCCAGGATTCTCCCGGCATGATCATGGGGGAAATCCCTCCGAGGTACCGCCGTTATATTTCGGCCGTTCCCCCTGAGTACAGAAGTGGAATAGGCAAAGAAGGGGTGGCCGCGTTGAAGGAATTCGTGGAAAAGGGTGGATTGCTGGTCACCCTCGGTGAGGCAAGCAGCTTTGCGATCGAAAAATTCGGATTAGGTGTCCGCAACGTCATCGAAAACCTCAGTTCTAAAGAGTTTTTCTGCCCTGGTTCTACCCTGAAAGTGAAGTTCGACAACTCACATCCACTGGCATATGGGATGCCTTCAGAGGGATTCGTGGTTTTCTATTCCAGCCAGGCTTTTGCTATCACCACCAGCCAGAAAAGCGAGCAATACGAGTCCGTGGTTCGTTACCAGGATAAGGATATCTTGCAAAGCGGCTGGCTTAAAGGAGAAGATTACCTCGCCAAGATGCCAGCCATGGTCAATGTCAAACACGGCAAAGGCCAGGTAGTGCTGATAGGATTTCGCACTCAGAATCGTTGTCAGACTCACGGCACGTTCAAGCTTTTATTCAACACGATGATACGTTAGGGTGTTGTTAAAATCGTCCACGTTTCTATGAAAATGGCGGAAGGGAATAATCATGAAAATCAAACGGAGAGATTTTTTGAAACTGTTTGGGTCAGTTGCTGTTGGCACAAGTACCTTGTCCGGATATTCTGCCCAAGAAATCAATGAAAGATTTGATCCGTTAAACGAAAAGGGAATACATCCGATCCTGGAAAAGGATCATCCTTATATTTTTATCGACTCCTGCATGCAGATTTGGCCGGATGCACCGTTTCAGGATGCCCATCGTTATGGAGTGACATCCTACGCTGTGACGGCCTGGGATCCTCATCTCGATTTGGATCAAGCTCTTGAAGGCCTAATGTTCTGGCATCTTATTGCGCGGAAATATCCAGGATTGTCTATTGCAAACACTACAGAAGACATCAAAAAGGCGAAAGACAACAAAAAAGCCACCCTTCTCCTGGTTTCCCAGTGTGGTGACTTCATCGGCACCAAACTTCACCGCATTGAAGCCGTCTACCGGCTCGGTCTTCGGATGTTGATTCCGGCATACAGCTTGTCGAACAGGATCTGCGGAGGATGTCTGGATAGGACCGATCATGGCCTGACGTCGTTCGGACAATTGGTTGTTGAAGAATGCAACCGAATAGGGTTATTACTGGACTGCTCCCATCTAGGAAAACGTTCGAGCCTTGATATCATCGAACATAGCCAGAAATCTGTGGTTTTCAGCCATTCCTGCACAAAGGCACTCGCCGATAATCCCCGAAACATCACAGATGAACAGATCAAAGCATGCGCCGAAAAAAAGGGCATCATTGGCCTGTCTCCCTGGGGGCCGATGGTGATGAAAACAGGCCAGACCAAACGGCCGACGGTCGAAGACTTTATCGACCATATCGACTACGTTGCGCAGTTGCTCGGCTCGACCGATAATATCGGCGTCGGGACGGATATGAGCCTAGGGACTTACCCGGATCACGAGTATGATCCCTGGGGATCTCCCGCTTATAAAGATGTGACTAGCTCATACAACAAATATGTCACACCAAATATACGCTCGCCCCTGCGAATGGTAGACGGTTTCAGCAATTATGCCGAGGTTCTGAATTTTGTAACGATGCTCAAAAAACGTGGTTACGGAAACATAGATGTCGGTAAGATCCTTGGCGAGAATTACATGCGTGTATTCGGCCAAGTTTGGAAATAAAGTAGAAGGAGGAGGGATTAGATGAGCCGACAATCCATCCGGCATTTCACCGATCTTGAGGGAAGCATCAGCAGAAGAACCATCCTCAAAGGAATGTTCCGAAGCGCTGCGGCAGGCATGTTGCTACCGTATACTACCTTCGGACAACAGGTCTCTCAATCCGAAGCTCTGCAAGAGGCTGTAGCCAGGATAGGGGACATGGAAACCGGTGATGAGAGGTTCTGGGGCCTCGTTAAAAGGCAATTTATGATCAGAGAAGGGCTGATTATGCTCAATGCAGCGAACCTCTGCCCATCCCCCCTGTCTGTGCAGAAGAAGCTATTCGAGCTGACAAAAGACGTGGACAGCGATCCGTCGTTCACGAATCGCGCAAAATTTGCGGGCATTAAAGAAGAGATTCGTGACGGGATAGCAAAGTATGTCAATGCCGATTCCGATGAGATCGCCCTCGTCAGGAATACCAGTGAGGGGAACAACATCGTGATCAACGGCCTTCAACTGGGAAAAGGGGATGAGGTCATCGTGTGGGACCAGAATCATCCGACGGCCAACATTGCCTGGGATGTTCGGGCCGAACGTTACGGCTATCGTGTTGTCAGAGTCCATACTCCGGAGTACCCTGAAGATTCCAAAGATTTGATTAGGCCGTTTGAAAGAGCCCTGACCTCTCGAACAAAAGCCATCGCCTTCTCGCATGTCTCGAATATTTCCGGAATCAGGATTCCGGCAAAAGAGCTGTGCCAAATGGCCCGGCCTAAGGATATTTTAACCTTGGTCGATGGCGCCCAGACCTTCGGGACATATCCCTTGTTTCTTCATGACATCGGATGTGATTTTTACACGGCCAGTTCCCACAAGTGGTTTTGCGGACCGAGAGAGATGGGGATTCTGTATGTCCGAAGGGGAATGGCAGATTCTGTATATCCCAGTATCGTTGGGGTTGGCTGGGAAAATGCTCGTGCCAGCGGTGCCATAAAATTCGAAACCCTAGGACAGCAAGCCGTGGCCCGGTTCGGTGCCATGCAGGAAGCGATCCGGTTTCATAACACACTTGGTATGCTTCGTATATCCTCACGAGCACGGATGTTGGCCGATGCCGTGCGGGATGGAGTG